>NZ_CDXDOS010000216.1:3098-6512 GCF_978021245.1 Frankia sp. CoBUL1 | reverse complement strand
CTCATCCTGGTAGGAAGTGCGCTGCTGGTGGCCGACCGCTTCGACGCCGCTCAGGCCGCCCAGGCCCACACCGCCGGCCAGGTCGACGACCTACACTCACTGATCATCGCGGCGGCCGCTGCGGATGCCGCACCCGAGGCCGGTCAACCGGCCACCCGCCCCCAGGGCGGGTACCAGCAGACAGGCTCGTACCAGCAGACAACGGCCACGCACCAGCAAAACTCGCGCTTCGCTGTGACGGACCCCGGGGGCGGCCAGGCACCCGCCGCGAACGCCACCACACCCGGCCAGCACGCCTGACAGAGCCTGCGTTTCCAACGATGCCACGGCGCGGAAGGCGAGCAGTTCCGTGATCACATGTGACCCGGCGGACGGCGACGACCGGACGGCTGGCGGCGACCGGCGCCCAGGGAGTGCCCGGTGACCAGCATCGACCTGGGACTGGCGGGGATCTCCCTCGGGGCGATCGCCGCCCTGTCCGGTATCGGCCTGCTGGTCACCTACCGTACCAACGGGGTCCTCAACCTGGCCCAGGGCGGCATCGCCACGCTGGTGGCGTACGTCTTCCGCGAGATGGTGGTCGTGTGGGGGCTGCCGATCTGGCTGGCCGCCATCATCGCGCTCGCCGTGCTGTCCCCCGGGATCGGCCTGCTGCTGGAGCGGTTGGTCTTCCGGCCGCTGGCCCGTCGCCGCGCATCGGCGGCCGAGCCAGCCTCGGCGTGCTGGTCCTCACCCTCGGGATGACGGCGGGCATCTGGGGTCTGGGCTCGCGTAGTGACGCACCCAGCATCTTCCCGAACTCGTCGGTGAAGCTGTTCGGTGACACCCGGATCGGTGTCGACGCGCTGGCCGAGCTCGCGATGGTCGTGGTGTTCTGCGCGGTCATCGGCGTCATCGCCACCCGCACGGTGTTCGGCCGCCAGATCCGCGCGGTCGTCGACGACCGGCAGCTCGCCGAGCTGTCCGGTGTTCCCGCGGACCAGGTCGCCGCGGCCGGCTGGGCGGCGGGGACGACGCTCGCCGGCCTCACCGGCATCCTGCTCGCCCCCCGCTTTCAACTCACCCCGTACGGGCTGACCCTGCTGGTGCTGGAGACCTTTGCGGTGGTGGTGGCGGCCCGGCTGTCGAGCATGCCGGTGGCCGTCCTCACGGCCCTGGGCATCGCCGTCCTGCAGAGCGAACTCAAGCAGTTCACCCTCGACGGTAACGCGGGCCAGATCCTCACCGTCCTGCAGTCGAACCTGTTCATCGTCGCCCTGCTGGTCCTGCTGCTCGCGGTGCCGAAGCTGCGCGAGCTCGGCACCGGCGACTCCGGGACCACTGCCAGCTTCTCCAGCCGCGGCGCACCGCCGTCGGGCCCGGCCAGCCAGACCAAGGCCCGCCGCGACTTCCTGGGCAAGCTCGGCGGTGCCGCGCTGCTGCTCGCACCGCTCACCTTCGCCCCGTCCGATCTGCGTTCGGCGTTCATGGTCCCGGCGCTCGCCCTCATCTTCCTGTCGATGGTCATCGTCACCGGCTACAGCGGCCAGCTCTCCCTGGGCTCGGCCGGCTACGCGGGCCTCGGGGCGCTGCTGTCACTCAAGATCGCCAACGGTGATCTGTTCGGACTGCCGAAGCTGCCGGGCGTCGCGTCGATGTTCATCGGCGCCCTGCTCGTCGCCCCGATCGGTCTGATCACCGACTACCCGGCGATCCGCCGCCGCGGCCTCACCCTGGCGCTGACCACCTTCGCGGTCGGCGCCGTGGTCAGCCGTTTCGTCTTCGAGCAGCCCACCTTCGCGACCGGCCTCTACCTCGACCCGCTGACGTTCTTCGGCTGGGAGCTGCCCGACGAGGCGTTCTACGTCCTTGAACTGGTCTGCCTGGGCCTCGGCCTGTTCTTCGTGGGTAATCTGCATCGCGGTCGGCTCGGTCGGGCGCTACTCGCCGTGCGTGACCATGCGGAGGGTGCGGCGGCGGTCGGGGTTGACGTCCGCAACCTCAAGCTGCTGGCCTTCACCGTCTCCTCCGTCGTCGCCGGGCTGGGTGGTGCGCTGCTGGTGCACAGCAGCTACTCGTTCTCCGCCGACGACTTCGCACCGTTGCAGAGCCTGCTGTGGTTCACCGCCGTGGTCGTCTTCGGCGCCGACAGCGCGGCCGGCGCGATCGTCGCCGCGGCGTTCATCGTCACGATCGACGTACTGGCGCCGGCCGGATCCTCGATCCTCGCCATCGGCATCCTCGCCCTCGCCCTCGGCTGGATGCCCGGCGGCCTGGCCTCGGCCGTCCGGGGTCTGCTGCGGCTGCTCGCCCTCCACCTCGCGGACGGCTTCGTCGATCCCAACCATCGGGCACCGCGTCCGGTGCCGGTGCGCATCTCCGCCGTCGGATACCTGCCAGCGACCACTGGCATCACCGGCGTCACCGGGATCTCCGGGATATCTGGGATCCCCGGGATCGGCGCGCCCCTGGGGGCCGCCCAGCCCGGGCCATCCGCGAGCTGGCCCCCGGGCCGCTCCTCGCCCGTACTGCCACCGGGCTCGCCGCGGCCGACCCCGTTCGGGGCCAGCCTACTGACCCTGGTGCAGGAGTATGCGGCCCGGTCGAGCGGCGCACCGCTGCTGCCCCCCGCGCCCCGCGGCGAGCGCGGCGGCCTGCCCGCCGACGTCTACTCCACCTCACCAGGTCACGTGGGCCACGAGCAGGGGGGTCAGGACCCGCGGCGGCGACCTCCCTGCGGGACGGAGGTCGGGTATGAGTCGGCACGTGCTACAGGCCGTTGGCCTGGTCCGCCGCTACGGCGGTCTGACCGCGGTCGACCACGTCGACCTCGTCGCCCCCCAGGGCGTGATCACCGGCCTCATCGGCCCAAACGGTGCCGGGAAGTCGACGCTGTTCAGCCTGCTGACCGGGGTCGAGCAGCCCGACGAGGGCAAGGTCCTGCTCGACAAGAGCGACATCACAAAAATGCGGCCGGACATCCGGTCCCGGCGTGGTCTGGTGCAGACCTTCCAGGTTCCCTCGCTCTTCCCCACCCTCACGGTCGCGGACAACCTGCTTGTCGGCGCGGAAAACCGGCACCGGGACTATGCCGGCGGCCTGCTGGGCCTGGCGTCCAAGGGCCGAGGACACGTCAGCCGCCTCGTCGAGGAAACCCTCGACTCCCTCGGCCTGTCCGACCTGCGGGACACCATCGCCGGCACGCTGCCCACCGGTGCCCTGCGGCTGGTCGAGTTCGCGCGGGCGCTGTGCGCCCAGCCGGACATCCTGCTGCTCGACGAGCCCGCCAGCGGCCTGGACAACGACGAGACCGCCAGGTTCTCGCAGCTGCTGCGCCGGACCGCCGACGACGGGGTCGGCATCCTGATCGTCGACCACGACGTCGACCTGGTCTTCTCCGTCGCCGACCAGGTGTACGCCATGGTCGGCGGTCGG
>NZ_CDXDOS010000216.1:0-2426 GCF_978021245.1 Frankia sp. CoBUL1 | reverse complement strand
TGTACCTGGCCCAGGCTGCCCATCGCCACGATGAAACGGTCCTGAAGCAGCCGCAGGAGGCACGGTGACCACGGCGACGGCCGAACTCGAACTGACCGGGGCACGGGCCGGCTACGGGACCGTGGAGGTCCTGCACGGTCTGGACCTCGCCATCCCCGCCGGCAAGGTCACCGCCCTGCTCGGGGTCAACGGCGCGGGCAAGAGCACCACCCTACGGGTGCTGGCCGGGCTGATCCCACTGCGTTCAGGCAGTCTGACCTGGCGCGGCGAGGACATCACCAAGGTGTCCACCGTCGACCGGGCCCGCCGAGGACTGATGCTCGTGCCGGACGAACGGGCCGTCTTCGCCACCCTGTCGGTCCGGGACAATCTGCAGATCATCGCGGAGGCCAGCGGGCACCCCGACATCACCCCCGCACTGGAGTCGTTCCCCCGGCTGCGGGAACGGCTGACGCAGCGGGCCGGATCGATGTCGGGCGGTGAGCGGCGAATGCTGGCGCTCGCCCGCGCCCTGCTGGCCCGCCCCTCGGTCCTGATGGTCGACGAGCTGTCGCTCGGACTATCCCCGAAAGTCGCCGCGGACCTGTTCGGCTGGCTTGCGACGGTCACATCGTCGGGCACCACCGTCGTGCTCGCCGACCAGTACACCGAGCAGGCCCTGGCGATGGCGGACCTGGTCTACGTCCTGCACCGGGGCGAGCGGTCCTTCGCGGGCGGGCCGGGGGAATTCCGAGCGTAGGGCCGCGAAAGGCCCCGCTGAAAGGCCCCCCGATGTGAAAGGCCCCGGTCAAGGTTCCCTCCGTGGTGCCGTGGAGGGTTGCCCCGACCGGGGCCCGAGACCACGCAGGCGGTCCCGCGAGAGATCAGCCGGCCGGGTAGGGCAGATCCGGAACGGTGAAGCAGTTGGTGTTCATGTCCTTGACCTGGGTCACCCAGCCACCCTGGTTGCCGTTCGCCGAGTCCTGCCAACGGGCGACGTTGAGGCAGTTCTGCTCCTGCGACGGCGGTTCAGGCGACTTCTTGAAGTTCCGGCCGGTCGGGATGAGCAGGCCGTGACCGTCGTAGTCCTTGCCGCTGTTCATGTACGCCTCGACGCAGGCGCGGGTGACGTCGGCGCCGCAGGACCGGATCGCGTCGGTCAGCCACTGGGCCGAGGCGTAACCCTCGAGCATCCACAGGTTCATCTTGGCCACCCGATCGGGCGCGGCCGCCTGCAGATCCTTCTGGAACGTGGCGACCGCGGGAATCTGAGTGTCCGCATAGTTGGCGGTGCCGCCGGTGGAGTAGATCGTGTTCCGGCAGTTCGGGGAGGCGCTGTAGACTTGGCGGATGTTGTTGGCCCAGCCCTGCGGCGGGGTCACCTTCGCCGTGATCGGCAGTTTCTGGGACTCGATGGCGTTGCACAGCTGAGCGTTACCACCGTCGTCCATCGCGTCGAAGACGATCTGGACACCGCGCCGCTTGAGGTCGAGGACCGTTGCGTCCCAACTCGGGGCGCCGAGATTGATCTGCTCCTCGACGACCGTGTAGCCCTCCTTGCGCAGGCCGTCCGCGATCGACTTGGCGTACCGCTCCGACGGGGCGACGTTGTAGTACACAACCCCGGCGACGTTGGTCTTCAGATTCTGCTTGAACCAGCGGTAGATCTCGGTCCCCGCGTAGAGCGTGCCGTTGTAGCCGGGACGGCTGCCGGTGCGCGGATAATAGCTGCCGTAGATCGAGTACAGGTGCGGATACTGATCGTAGGCGGCGGACACGGGCTGGCCGCCGATATCCGGAACACCCTTGGAGTTGATGTACTGCGCACCCGTGTAGTCGAACGCCGTCACCCCGGCGAGCGCGAAGACCTTCTCGTCGTCGACGAGCTTGTGCGCGCAGTTCGCATTTCCGTCCCCGCTGCCCTTGTCGTCACACTCGACGAGGTTCACGGTGCGCCCGTTTACTCCGCCCGCGGCGTTGAGCGCCTTGAAATAGGCCCGCGCCCCGTACAGTGAGGCGGAGAACGTGTCCGGTCCGAAACCGCTGCTCAGGCCAGCGATTGTACCGATCTTGATCTCGGTCGGCGTGACGCCGATATCCGAAGCTGTGTTGTTCGACGCCCCGGCCGGTTTGTTGCCGGCCGAGGTCGTTCCGCTGCTACTGGCCCGGCTGCCGCAGGCGACGAGCGCCAGCGACGACAGCACAATGGCGGCGACGAGCGATCTCGCTCGCATGGACATGCTCTCCCCTGGTAGATCGGTGACGCTCGAAACGTTATTGCCGATCAACATCGTCGACGCTTCAGCCTGACGACAGCCGGTCCCGCTGCCGACTATGTACCGTTAGTTACATCAATGGTAGCTGTTCAGCTCGGGTGAGAGGCCCTGCGCTTGTGTTTGCGCAGGCCGGGGTGGCCGTCGGCGGGTATCGGGTGTGCTGTCCGCGGG
>NZ_CDXDOS010000215.1:1432-6447 GCF_978021245.1 Frankia sp. CoBUL1 | reverse complement strand
CGTCACCGATCACAGCGTAGCGTGATCTCTGCGCGGCCCTGGGTCGGACCCTCGGCGTGAACGCCTGGCAGGTCACCAGTGAATCCGCGAACCCGGCCTACGCGCCCTTCGTGGAGAACACCATGTGGACCCAGTCCGGTGTGGTTTTCTCGACACTTAACGTGCAGGGCAGCAACAACGACCTCGTCCCGTGGTTCGGGGTGACGCCGCTGTCCGCGGAGCAGCGGAACGAGTATTCTACCAGGCTTGACGCGGACCTTGAGTGGATCAACGAGGCGTTCAACGTCGCACGCCGGACCGGGGCGCCGGGGGTCGCGCTGCTCATGCAGGCCGATATGTGGGACACCAGCGCGCTGGCCGCCGGTGGAGACGGGCTGAGTGGCTTCGATCCCATCGTCAAGCGGATCGGGACCCTCGCCGAGCATTTCGGTAAGCCGGTGCTCATCCTGCAGGGTGACTCGCACAACTTCCGGGTCGACCACCCGTTCACGAGCACGGACCCGCTCTACGGCATCCACCCGCTGGCCCCGAAGACCCTGCAGGCTCCCAACGTGACCCGCGTCGTCGTCGATGGCAGCGCTCAGGCGAACGACTACCTGAAGCTCGCGATCAACCCGGCTACCCCGGGCGTCTTCAGCTGGACTCGCGTCAACTACTGAGGGAACGAATCCTCCCACCGGCCGGGGCCGTTTCGCGGTCCCGGCCGGCCCCGGAGCCGATGAGACCGACCCGTCGGGGTGCGGTGGCTGTCGTCGGTTCCAGGCAGAAGGCGCTGATGGCCGGGGTGCCGGCGCTCGCGGCGGTCTCCGCGCCCTCGACGCTCGCGGTGGACCTCGCCGAGGAGTCGGGGATGACGCTCGCTGGGTTCGTGCGCGGTACGTCGATGAACCTCCACACCGGCGCGCACCGGGTGGTACTGGGCTGACCCCGCCTCAGCCGCCCCGCCCCAGCCGTCCCGGTCGGACCGGGTGCGCCGTTCTGGACGAGCGGAGGGCCTCACCGCAAGGTGAGGCGGCATGAGCGCCGCTATCGGGCGCTCTTATGCAACGGAGGCGGTTACCGGCACAGAGGCCGGTACGCGAGATCGGGGGCGTATCTTTGCCACTGATCCATCGGTGATGGTGGTCGTGACGGAGCCGCACAGCGCGTGGGCGATCTCGTCCCCCCTCGTCTCCCACGGACGGGCGCCGCGGCCATCCACCGTCACCAGGAAACGGTCGCGTGGGTTGAACGTGGAGAACGTGTCGCCGGGATCTACCATTATGGGGGCAGAGGGGTCAATCGGGGGATTCGGGCGGAGGGCTGGTGCGTTCGGCGCAGCGGGGCAGGACCGTCGGGCTCCTGCTGGCCGGTCTGCTCGTGATCGCGGTGGTGGCCCTGATCGTGCTCCCCCGGCTGGGGGGCGACGCCGGCGGCGGTCCGCCCGATGGCAACGTGCGGACCGTCCGGGTCCTGGCCGGTTCGGAGAAGCGGGACTTCTTCGCGGACCCCGTGGTGGGCGCCCGGCTCGCGGAGCTCGGCTACCGGCTGCAGGTCGATACCGCGGGGTCCAGGGAGATCGCCACCAGCCGCGATCTGACCCCATATGACCTGGCCTTTCCGGCCGACGCGCCGCAGGCCGACCGGATCAGGGCCGCCAGGAAGGTGACGAAGTCCTACGTCCCCTTCTTCAGCCCGATGGCGATCGCCACCTTCCAGCCGATCGCGTCACTGCTGCAGAACGCCGGGGTCGTGCGGATGGACGGCGGCCACCGCGTCCTGAACATGCGCGGCTACCTCGATCTGGTCGATAAGAACACCCGCTGGTCGGACCTGCCGGGGAACACCGCTTTCGAGACCGGCAAGTCCGTGCTCATCAGTTCGACGGATGTGCGGACGTCGAACTCCGCGGCGCTGTACCTGGCGATCGCCAGCTATGTCGAGAACGGCGGTAACGTCGTCGCCGACAGCGCCGCGGCGGATCGGGTGGCCGCCCGCTGCGCACCGCTGTTCGTCAAGCAGGGCTATGTCGAGCAGTCCACCCAGGAACCCTTCGACGACTTCCTCACCATCGGGATGGGGAAGACGCCGATGGCCATGATCTACGAGGCGCAGTTCGTCGCCCGTCAGCTCGCGAACGACGGCTCCATCAGCCCCGACATGGTCCTCATGTACCCGGAGCCAACGATCTACGCGAAGCACACAATGGTACCACTGACCGCCGATGGAGATGCCGCCGGGCGGCTGCTTGCCACCGACCCGCAGCTGCAGCGTCTCGCGGCTCAGCACGGGTTTCGTACCGCGGATGCCGCGTACGGCCGCCGCCTGGCCACCGAACGGGGTCTCGCGCCGCCGCCGTCACTGGTCGACGTGGTGGAACCGCCCACCGCCGCCATCGAGGAACGCATGATTGACAAGATTGTGAACCAGGCGCAGGGGAGACCCGGTTGACCACGCAACCGCCGGCCGCCGACCGGAATACGGCACCTGGCAATACGTCCCCCGGCGGCCTGGTGCTGACCCCGCCCGAGCCGGTGGCACCGGTGCCCCTTGACCGGGCCGAACCGGCCGTTCCGATCGATCCGGACGCCGTGGCCCGACTGGACGAGCAGGCTGGCACGTTCGCGCGCACGCTGCTGTCCATCGATGCCCACTCGCCGGCGTTCGCGTCGAAGGTCGCCGCCGTGCACCGGCTGGGGGAGAAGGAGATCCGGGAATCGGCGTCGGTGTCCAACCGGTTGCTCGGCAAGCCCACCCGGGCGATGAACTCCGGGCCCTTCGACCAGACCTCGGCGGTGTCGAAGTCCCTGGTCGAGCTGCGCCGGGTCGTGGCGGACCTCGACCCCTCCCGGCAGAATCTCGACGCCCCCAGAAAGCTGCTTGGCGTGCTCCCCTTCGGCAACCGGCTGCGGGACTACTTCGCGTCCTACCGGTCGTCGCAGGCCCACCTGGACGGGATCCTGCGCGCCCTGCAGCACGGTCAGGAGGAGCTTCGCCGGGACAACGCCGCCATCGAGCAGGAGAAGCAGAACCTGTGGGCGACGATCGGCCGGCTGCGGGAGTACGCCTACCTCGCCGGCAGACTCGACGGTGAGCTCGAGACGGGGATCGCGGCGCTCGCGGGCACCGATCCGGACCGGGCTGAGGAGCTTCGCCGGGACGTGCTGTTCTACGTCCGCCAGAAGCACCAGGACCTGCTTACCCAGCTTGCCGGAGGCGCACAGGGCTACCTTGCGTTGGACCTGCTCCGGCGCAACAACCTCGAACTCATCAAGGGTGTGGACCGGGCGAGCACCACGACCGTGTCGGCCCTGCGCACCGCGGTGATCGTCGCCCAGGCGCTGGCCGACCAGAAGCTGGTCCTTGACCAGATCTCGGCCCTGAACAGCACCACCGAGAAGATCATTTCTGGCACGTCGGAGCTGTTGCGCCGGCAGAGCGTCGACGTGCACCGGCAGGCGTCCTCGGCGACCGTCTCGCTGCGGACCCTCCAGCAGGCCTTCGCGAACATCTACGCCACCATCGACGCCATCGACGACTACCGCGCCGCCGCGCTGGACACCATGCGGACGACGGTGGACGCGCTGTCCACCGAGATCGGCAGGGCCACCGCCTACCTGGACCGGTCGGCCGCGGGCGAGCTCGGCGAGCTCGGCTCGTACCCCGACGGCGGTGGCGAGCTGACGCTGCCGGGCGGCGGCCGGTGAACCGACGGCCGCCCGCGGCCCTGCTCGCGTGTCTCCTGACGGTGCTGCTCGCGGCCGCCTGCTCGGGCGGAGGTCCGGGACCGGCGGACGGGTCCGGCACCGGCGGGTCCGGTACCGGCGAATCCGCGGGCGAACTCACCGTCCTCGCCGGCTCCGAACTCCAGGACATCCAGCCGCTGCTTCCCGATCTCACCCGGGCCCGGCGTCACCCTGCGGCTGGGCTACACCGGCACCCTGGACGGCGCCGACGCGATTACCAGGGGCACCGCCCAGGCCGACGCCGCCTGGTTCGCCTCCGACCGGTACCTGCGACTGCTGCCGAACGGCGCGACGTCCGTGGCCGCGCGATCGTCGATCATGCTGTCGCCGGTGGTGTTCGGGGTCCGACGCAGCCTGGCCTGGCAGTTCGGCTGGACCGGCAACCCGAACGTGACCTGGGCCGACATCGCCGCGAAGGTGGCGGCCGGCCAGCTCTCCTACGCCATGACGAATCCCGCGGCGTCGAACTCGGGTTTCTCCGCCCTGGTCGGGGTGGCGGCGGCACTCGCCGGCACCTCGGACGCGCTGCGCCCGCAGGACATCAGACCTGCCCAGCTGACCTCGTTCTTCTCTGGCCAGGCACTGACCGCGGGCAGTTCCGGTTTCCTGACCGACGCCTACGCCCGTTCCCAGGACACTCTCGGCGGCATGATCAACTATGAGTCGGTGCTGCTGGCCCTGAACGCCGGGCACCGGCTGCGCGAACCATTGGAGCTGATCTATCCCCGGGACGGGATCGTCACCTCCGACTACCCTCTCCTGCTGCTGCGGCCGGACAAGCGTGATCTCTATGACCGGGTCGTCAGCTGGCTGCGCCTGCCGCGGACGCAGCACCGGCTGCAGACTGCCACGAGCCGCCGGCCGGCCCTGCCCGGGGTGGCGTTGGACGCCCGGTTCCCGACGCGGACGCTCACCGAGCTGCCCTTCCCGGCGAGCCGGCAGGTCGCCGACCAGCTGCTGTCCGCCTACCTCGACCGGTTCCGGCGGCCCAGCCACGCCATCTTCCTGCTCGACGTGTCCGGGTCGATGGCCGGATCACGGATAGCGGCGCTGCGCGGACTTACCGGTGCGGACGACACGTTGTCCGGCAGGTTCGCCCGGTTCCGGGGTCGCGAGAAGATCACGATGATCACCTTCGCCGGCCGGGCCAACGACCCCGTGGACTTCGCCGTGAACGACCCGCGGCCGGGCTCCGCGGATCTGGCGGGCGTCAACACGTTCGTGGACGGCCTGCGGCTCCAGGACGGCACCGCGATCTACTCGGCGCTGGAGGCCGGCTACCGGGCCGCC
>NZ_CDXDOS010000215.1:0-829 GCF_978021245.1 Frankia sp. CoBUL1 | reverse complement strand
GTGCCGTGCGTACCTTCACGATCGCCTTCGGGGAGGCCGACCCGGCGGCGCTGCGGGACATCTCCGCCGACACCGGCGGCGCGGTGTTCGACGCTCGTACCTCGTCGCTGGCGGACGCGTTCAAGGACATCCGTGGCTACCAGTGAACCGCCGACGCCGCGTCCACCGCGGCTCCCGCGCCCGGCACCACCCCCGTCGGCGCCGATCCCCGGCCGGGGACAGTGGATCCTCACCTGGTTCGGTTCGGCCAAGAACATCGCCGGCTGCACGTGCGCGCTCGCCGGCGCCGGCGCGAGTGCCGCGGGCCTGGTGGACTGGCCGTTCTGGCCGCCGGTCGTCGCGGCGCTCTACGCGATCGGCGCCTTGGTCGCACCGCCGCGCCGCGCCGCGGTCGCGGGCGGTGGGATCGACGTGGATGATCTGCGGGCGACGGTCGAGGCCCAGTACCGGGCCCTGATCGACCGGGCACCGGACGACCGGGCACTCGTCGCCGCCGCCGAGGAGGTCATCGGTGCGCTGCGGCAGGTCCTGGACACCCCGCACCTGCTGCGTCCCGGCTCGCCGGAGACGTTCGCCGTCGAGCGGACGGTCGCCGATTACCTGCCCACCGCGGTGGAGACCTATCTGGGGCTGCCGCGGGCCTACGCCGAGACCCACCGGCTGCCCGACGGCCGTACCCCCCGCGATGTCCTGCTGGCGACGCTGGCCCTGCTCGCCGGTGGGATGCGTGAGGTCACCGAGGCGGCCGCCCGCGGCGACACGGCCCAGTTGCTCGCGCACAGCCGCTTCCTCACCGACCGATTCGGCCCGACCGAGCTCACCCTCCCCG
>NZ_CDXDOS010000214.1:0-5891 GCF_978021245.1 Frankia sp. CoBUL1 | reverse complement strand
TGACCACTGGGTGCTGACCAGACGCCCTGTGCTCGTTGAACCGGCACTGGTCGTGGGCGAGGATCGCGGGCGAACTGGTATCCCGGCCAGCCCGAGGCCGGTGGACACGGGGGTGGCGACGTCATCCTCCGCGGTCGCGTCTGTCAGAATGATGTCTCCCGTCGACGTTCAGAAGGGCACACACCTTGCCCGACGATCTCGATCCCGCCGCGGGAATCACCGGGGACGCCCGCGGCCGGCTGCGTGCCGACTGCGGGCGCTGTTTCGCGCTGTGCTGCGTGGCACCGGCGTTCTCCGCCTCGGTGGACTTCGCGATTGACAAACCCGCCGGCACGGCCTGCCCCAACCTGAACGCGGGCTTCCGCTGTGCCGTCCACGAGCAGCTGCGGCCGCGGGGGTTCCGCGGCTGCGCCGTGTATGACTGCTTCGGCGCCGGGCAGCAGGTCTGCCAGGTCACCTACGGCGGGCGGGACTGGCGGGCGGCCCCGGACAGTGCCCGGCAGATGTTCGATGTCTTCGCGGTCATGCGGACGCTGCACGAGCTGCTGTGGTATCTGAGCGAGGCGCTGAGCCGCCCCGCTGCACGCCGAGCTGCATGACGCCCGCGCCCGCACCATGCTGCTGACCTGCGCCGACGCCGACACGCTGCTCGCCGTGGACGTCCCCGCGCTGCGTCAGGCGGTCCATCTGCTGTTGCTGCAGGCCAGCGACCTGGTCCGCGCCGAGCTGCCGGGCGGTGCCGGGAACAGGCGTCCCCGGCGGCGCCCCCGCGGCGCCGACCTGCTCGGCGCGAACCTCGCCGGGGCGGACCTGCGCGGCGCGGCGCTGCAGGGAACCCTCCTGATCGGCGCGGATCTGCGCGGCGCTGACCTGCGCGACACCGACCTGCACGGCGCCACGTCGTTCAGGCCCAGCTCGACGCCGCCCGCGGGGACGCCACCACGGCGCTGCCCCCGGCTCTGACCCGTCCCGTGCACTGGACGCGCACGGCGGACCCGACGCGGCCGGACCCCAGAACGCACCCCGTGGCGGGCTCGGGCCCCGGGCCCGGGACGGTGCCGATCCCCTCGTCGTCGCCCAGCGCGGCCCGGCCGCGGCGGTCGCCGCGTTCCCCTCGGTCGCCTCGTTCCCCACGCCGCCGCTGACCGGCGGACCAGTCGTCGCCGGCGCCGGGTCCGATCCCCCGGTCGGGTCACGGCGCGGAAATCACGTCTTCACCGGCGGGATGGCGCGTCAGGATGGGACCATGGCACGCGAGGATACCGGCGACATCCGGCAGGACCCGGAACGGGACGCCTGCATCACCGCCACGAGCATGTTCGTGGGCATCACCGGGACCACCGACATCGGCAGAGGAATCGACCCGGAATCGCTGCAGGAGGTCCTGCGGCGGGCGTTCACCCTCGTGCGCACCATCGTCTCCACGCATGGCGGCTCGGTCGAGAGATTCATCGGGGACGCCGCGTTCGCGGTGTTCGGCGTTCCCGAGCCGCACGTGGACGGCGCGCAGCGCGCCGTCCACGCCGCCCTTGAGATTCGGGCCGCGACGGAGGCGCTCAACACCGAACGGCACCACAACCGGGACCTGAGGCTGCGCGTGCGGATCGGGATCAACACCGGCGAGGTCACCGTCGCCGGTGGCGGCGTGAGTGCCGGTGGCGTCAGTGGCGACCCGGTGAACGTCGCCTCCCGGTTGGAACACGCCGCGCCCGCCGGCGAGATCTTCATCGGCGGCACCACTTATCATCTCGTCCGGGACAGCGTCACCGCGAGCGAGGCGGATCCCCTCGTCGTGCAGGGCAGGCCCGTCCCGTTGCGTGTGCACCGGCTGATCGGACTGGCCGCTCCGTCGCCGGCCGCCTGAGCACTACCGGCCGCCGCCGGTGCCCCGGCCCCGGATCCGGATCCGGGGGCGAGCGGGACGAAGGGCGGTGCGGGACTGTCAGCGGCGCCGGACGCGACGTGAACCGGTCCGCGGGATGGCGGCCGGTTGGGGGCCGCGGCCCAGCCCGCCGTGGCGGACCTGCATGTGGGTGGCGAGCAGATGGGACGCCTCGGCCTTGGTGGCGACCCGGTCCGAGGTGATACCGCAGTACGTGCAGGTGTATCTGGCCATCATGAGGTCCCTTCGGATGCTCGGGTAGGGCCAGAATGCGGCAATGCCGCGACAGACGCATCACATTCCCAGTTCGCATACCTATCTGAGACGCTAATCTTCCACGTGTTTGCATGTCAATCTGGTACGCCCATAAGGTGGGTGGATGCCCCGCCCGCCGTGGACGCAGGCTCACCATGAGCTCATGGCCGCCCTGTCCGCCTCGGTCGACGCTGCCTGCGAGGCGGAGGAAAGAATGTGGGAGGCCGCCGCGCCGCCCGCGCCGGCGGAGTGCCGATCGACCTGGTGGCCGCGCTCACCCGACGCGGACGGACCACCGTCTACCGCCATCTCCCCCTTGGACAGGATCTCGGCGACGCCTGAACGCGCACCGCTTCGCCGGCGGTGGCCAGCAGTCGGCTGTCCGGGGCGAAGGCCACCTCGCGCACCGGCCCGACCCGCACCTGCATGCCGGGGACGCCGCGTGCGCGGTCCCGTCCACGCCGGATCCCAGGCCGGTCGGGTTCGGTCCAGGCCGGTCGGGTTCACAGCCCGACGTGGCCGGAGGGGTTGTCGCGGTCGAACAGCCGTCCGGCGCGGACGTAGCCGTCGAGCGACGCTGAGGAGCGCCACCGGCCCTGGCGCATGATCGACCGGTCGGCGACACCGGCGCGGGCGGCGGCGGTGGCGAACCCGGAGCGCAGCGAATGCCCGGCGAAGTCGGCCGGGTCGAGTCCGGCGGCGGCCACCCGGCGCTGCACGATTCGGGCCACCGAGCCCGGGTAGAGCCGCCCCGGCGCGACCTGCCCGTGCCGGTTGACCGCGCGGAACGCCGGCCCGTCGGTCAGCGCGGCGGCGTCCACCCAGGCCCGCCAGGCCCGCACCGGGCAGGTCGGCCGGTAGGAGCCGTAGGCGACGCCGACCAGGGCACCGGCGGCCTCCTGGTCGGTCTTCGACGCCCGGATCGTCAGGACGACTCCGTCGGGGGTCTCGAGCAGGTCGGCGACGTCGAGGCCGACGAGTTCGGAGCGGCGCAGGCAGCCGGCGAATCCGATCAGCAGCAGGGCCCGGTCGCGGACGTCGGCGAGGTCGTCGTCGCGCAGCCCGGCGACGACCCGGGCCAGCAGGGAGGTGTCCAGCGCGGCCTTGCGGTTCGGGCGGACCCCGCGGGTGCGGCGGATACCGTCCCAGACGGCGCAGACCTCCGGTGCGCTCGCCGGGTTGGGATGGCGACCGAGCTGGTGGGAGACGGAGATCGCGGCGAGCCGGCGGCGGATCGTCGAGGGCTTGTACCCGGCGTCGGCGAGCGTGGCGAGGTAACCCGCGACCGTCGCCGGGGTCGCCGGCAGCGGGCACAGCGGCACCGTCTGACGTTCACACCAGGCCCGGAACTGACGCAGGTCACTGTCGTAGGCCCGCCAGGTCGCCGTGGAACGCGCGGCGCGGGCGTAGTCCCCTACCCGAGCAAGCAGATCGGCGGTGAGCTGTCCATCGGTGCCCGGCGCCAGGACCGGCACCGGCGGCTGTGCCGCGCCGGCGGAGCCGGCCGGTAACGCACGGGGGCCGGCGATCGGCCTGGTGGTCTCGTCGTTCACCGCCGGGGCGTCCGGGCATCCTGGGGCATCGAGATCCACCCTAGTCCGCCGCGACTCGCCCGGCCTCGCCGCGGGAAACGCTCAGCGGGCCTCGGCGGACCGGTTCCCGGATCCACCCGTGGCCGGCGTGGCCGGCTCGGCCGACGGCCGACGGCCGACGGCCGAGTGTGGGGTGCGGCGGGCGCGGGGCCGGTGACCTGGGTGGGCGCCGCGGCAACGGTCGCGGTAGGGGCCGGCGCCTCGTCGTCGTGCAGGCCCTTGATCTCGGACTTGAAGATCCGCAGGGAGCGGCCCAGGGAACGGGCGGCGTCGGGCAGCCGCTTCGAGCCGAACAGGACGACGACGACCAGGATGATGATGATCAGTTCGGGAGCGCCGATGTCACCCACGGGAACCATCCTTCGGACGGGATCCGACGCACGGTCGGTCTGGTCCACATGTTACGACCGGCCGCCGCCCCGTTCGCAGCCCCGTCCGGTGATCGGGCCACGGCCGGGCCGATGATGCGGTGGCGGCCGGCCCGGTCCGGGAGGGCGCTCGACGGGCATCTCGACAGTCATCTCAACGGGCAGGCTGTCCGCAGGACGACGTTTCGGATGTTGTTGGATGTTGTTTGACGAACCGGGTCGGTCGGGTATACGGCGGACGTCCTACTCCTCGATCATCGGTCGGTCATGATCATAGGTCGGCCATCGATGATCATTATTGGTCGGAGGTCTTCCATGGTCTGGACCCTCGTCAGTTGGATGCTGCTTGGTCTCGTTGCCGGCGCGGTCGCGCGCCTGCTCGTGCCCGGACCCGATCCGATGAGTATCCCTGCGACGATCCTGCTCGGCATCGTCGGCTCGTTCGTCGGCGGTTTCCTCGGCTACGTCCTGTTCAACCGTGATCTCAGCGAGGGCGCGCTGCAACCGTCCGGCATCGTCGGCTCGATCATCGGGGGTATCGTCGTGCTGCTGGTGTGGCGGGCGGTGGGCCGCCGCCGTACGTTGCACCGCTGACGCCCGTCCCCGAGGTCGCCTCACGGCCGCCCGGTGCGGTGGGTTGACGCGGCGATAACCGGCGGAACCCACCCGCACCGGATCCGGGGGAACGCACATGGCGGGGACCGCAGGGAGCACCGTGCCCGGGATCGTGGGGGCGCGCCTGTGCGCGCTCCTCGTGCGGGTTCTGCTGGGCGTGCCGGCGGTGGGGCTGCTCGCCGTCGCCTGCGGCCCGGACACCCCGGGCGGCCCGACTCCCGCGCACAGCCCGAGCCCCAGCCCCGAGGCGGCACACAGCCCCGAGGCGACACACAGCCCGCGGGCCGCCGGTGCCAGCACGCCCTACTGCGGCCCGAGCCGCTACGTCGAGGAGATCGTCGTGCAGCAGTGGGCGGACGGCCGGTTTCGCATCCAGGTGCGGCCCACCCCCGAGGGGCGGCGCGCCGGGGACCCCGGCCAGGTTGCCGCCGAGATCTGGCAGGCCGTGCAGGGGTGTGTGACGGGCCTGCGCGGCGAGGTTGCCGACAGTCTGCGTGACCAGCTGGCGTGCCATCAGAACTTCGCGCAGCTACCGGCGCTGAACGGCGGGAAGGGCTTCGCCACCGGCGAGACCTACGACCTGGAAAGCTGGCGGCCGGCGCCGCGTCCCGGCGGCATCCGGACATGGATCTCCACCCGCTGCGGGAACACCCTCGGCACCGATCCCCCCGGGCCACCGGCCAGGATCTACCGGCCGGACGGCGTACGCCCCCAGCGGACGGTCTCCGGCGAGCAGGCCTGACGGCGGGTTGACGACTTGGCGCACGAGCCCGTGTGATCAGTCCCCACGTGATACTGCTGATGTCAGTTCCTCGGGGTCCAGCGGCGTCCGAGTGCGGCCAGGAGCCTGTCCTGGGGTGGGCTGTCGGCGGGCGCGGGCTGGGCGGCGGCATACATGCCGGTCGCGGCGAGCTGGCCACCGAGTGCTTCGACGGCGGGGAGCGTCGCGGTCACCGTGTCGGGATCGAGCTGGACGGTCTGCCCGATGGTGGTGGCCAGATCCCAGGCGTGGACGAGGGGCTCGATGACGGCGACGGTGAGGACCTCGTCCACGGTCCTGGCGCCCAGGGGGGTGTCCACGACGGTGGCCGGGTCCAGGGCCGCGAGGGTGCGTTCGGTGTTCTGGTGGGTGCGCTGCCAGGATGCGCCCGGATCGGGGCCGGCGAGGGCGGTGAGGAG
>NZ_CDXDOS010000213.1:0-5945 GCF_978021245.1 Frankia sp. CoBUL1 | reverse complement strand
CCTCAACACCCCGTACCACCCCACCGAACCCCCTCTATCGGGGGTCGCCCGCGATACCTAAGAAGAAGGTGGTATAAATCGCAAAAAATCAGTACAAATGACTCTGGTGGGCGAAGGAACATTTGGTCTCACTCGCCGTCCCGGCGAGGCCGGTCAGCTACGGACACCTACCCCTCAATCTCCTGTCGGGTTCCGCTTCGAGGCATGTTTCCTCGACCACCACGGCCTGCGCGCCCGCGGTGGATGTCACACTCGGGGGGGACAGGTCCCACCGGGGCCGGGTCCGCGCATCCCGATGCGCGACGCATCCCGACACTCGACACCCGGAGGGGGGCCAACCTCGTGGTGACCGACCCTGGTCTTCTGCACTGGCGTGACCCGGTGACCGACATCGGCCATCTCGCCGACGTCACCAATCGGGTGCGGACCAGCGTCGAGACGGTCATCGACGGCAAGTCCGAGGCGATCACGACGGCCCTGGTCGTGCTGCTGTCCGAGGGTCATCTGCTGATCGAGGACGTCCCCGGGGTCGGCAAGACCATGCTCGCCAAGGCCCTCGCACGGTCCATCGATGCCCGGGTGCGTCGCATCCAGTTCACTCCGGACCTGCTCCCCGGCGACGTCACCGGAGTCAGCATCTACAACCAGGGCACCCGTGACTTCGAGTTCCGTCCCGGCCCGGTGTTCGCCAACATCGTCGTCGGCGACGAGATCAACCGCGCCGAGCCGAAGGCGCAGTCGGCGCTCCTCGAATGCATGGAAGAGCACCAGGTCACGGTCGACGGCGTCACCTACCGGCTCGAGTCACCCTTCATGGTGATCGCGACCCAGAACCCGGTGGAGATGGAGGGCACCCGGGCGTTGCCGGAGGCCCAGCGCGACCGTTTCACCGCCCGGATCTCGATGGGCTACCCCTCCCCCGCAGCCGAGCTGGAGATGCTCGACAGCCACGGCAACGCCAACCCGCTGGCCGGCATCACCCCGGTCACCGACGCTGCCGAGATCGCCAAGCTGATCGCACTCGTCCGCACGGTGCACGTCTCGCCCGAGGTGCGCCACTACATCGTCGACCTGGTCGGCGGGACCCGCACACATCCCGAGATCGCGCTCGGCGCGTCCCCCCGGGCTGCGCTGCATCTCATCCGTGCTGCCCGGGCCCGCGCGGCCTTGGACCAGCGCGGTTTCGTCCTCCCCGACGACGTTCAGGAGATGGCTGTCCCGGTCATGGCGCACCGCCTACTGCTGCACCCTGAGATCATGCTCTCCGGGGAGCCGACGATCGAGGTCTCCGCCCGCATCCTGACCGACGTTCTGCGCCGGATCCCGATCCTTCGTCCCGGTACGGCACGCCCGACCCGGCACGGCCGTTAGAGCTCCGTGTGCGGAACCTCCGGGTGCGGAACCTCCGGGTGCGTGACTTTGTCGCAGCGCTGCGTGGCCTGACGATCCGCGGCCGGTCATTCGTCGCCGCCGGCATCGCCTGCGCGGCGTCCGCGGCCGTGCTCGGCGAGCAGGACCTGCTGCGGATCGGCCTGCTCGTCATGCTCCTCCCCGTGCTCGCGGCGGCCTTCGTCTGCCGGACCCGCTACCGGCTCGCCTGCACTCGCCGGCTCGAACCGAGCCGGGTGACCGCCGGGGACCGGGTCTCGGTCCGGATCAGGCTGGAGAACGTCAGCCGGTCGCCGTCGTCGGTGCTCCTGCTGGAGGACGCCGCCGCGGACGGGCTGGGCGGCGGGGCCCGGTTCGTACTCGACCGGATCGAGCCTGGTGGCAGCCGGGACCTGTCCTATGTCCTGCACGCGGGGATGCGCGGTCGCTACCAGATCGGACCGATGGCGATCCGCCTCGGTGACCCGTTCGGGCTGTGCGAACTGTCGCGCAGTTTCCGCAGCATGGACGAACTGGTCGTGGCCCCCCCGATCGAGCGGCTGCCGCCGGCCCGCCCGACCGGTGCCGCGCGCGTCAGCGCCGAGCTGCGCCGCGCGACCGGGCTCGTGGGTGAGGACGAGACGACGACCCGTCCGTACCGGTCCGGCGACGACCTGCGCAAGGTGCACTGGAAGACGACCGCCCGCCGCGGCGAGCTGATGGTCCGGCGCGAGGAGCACCCGCAGACGGGCGGGGCGACCATCCTGATCGACACTCGGGCCCGGGCGTGGCCTGACGGGGGCCCGTCAGCGTCGTTCGAGTGGGCGGTGAGCGCGGTCGGGGCGATCGGCGTCCACCTCGTCCGGGGCGGGTACCGGGTCCGACTGCTGACCGATCAGGGGCTGGCGGCCATCGCCGCGGGGGGTACCGTCGGCGGGCTCCTTGACGAGCTTTCGACGCTGATGCCCGCCCCCACCGAGTCCCTGTACCCAGCGCTCGCGGCCGGCCGCGGGCGAGTCGGTCACGGCGGCATGTTCGTCGCCGTCCTCGGCCACACCGATGCGCCCACCGCCACCGCGCTGGCCGGGCTGCGGCCCCGCAGCGCCCCGGCGATCGCGGTGCTCGTCAACGTGGCCAGCTGGAGCACCGCCGCGGCGGCCCCGAAGATCGCCGCCGACCTCGAAACGACGCACGCGGTGCTCACCCGCGCCGGCTGGGCGGTCCTCGGCGCGGCGGCGGGCACCAGCCTCGCGGCGATGTGGCCGCGGGTCGCCGCCCGGGCCCGGGGCACGGGCGGCGTCGGTGCCCCGGGTGCCGCCGGAGTCTCCGGACGTCCCGGGGCCGCGGGACTCACCAGAACCGTGGGACTCACCGGGGCGACGGGGCACACCGGCGATCTCCACACCGGCGGACGGTCTGTGCCGTGAACGCCCGCCCGGCGCCCACAGTGATCGCCACCGTCGCCTGTCTGCTGTCCACCAGCGCGCTGACCCGTCTGTTCGAGGGTGTCCTCTGGTGGTTCGGGCCGGTGCTCGTCGCCACGACCGTGGCCGTCGGGACGGGGGTGGCGAGCCGCCTGCTCCGGCTGCCGGCGGCGGCCGAGATCCTGCTCAGTCTGGTCGGCCTCATCGGCACCGTCACCGTGCTGTCCGCGCGGTCGACGGCGTTGCTGGGCTTCCTGCCGACCGCCACCACGGTCGGGACGCTGCACACGCTCATCTCCGCCGGCGGCTCCGACATCTCACGGCTGGCCGCGCCGGTGCCCGCCCGGCCGGGCCTGGTGGTCCTCACCGTGATCGGCGTCTACCTCCTAGTGATGATCGTCAACCTGATCGTGGTGAAGTTCGACCACCCGACGCTCGGCGGCCTTCCGCTGCTGGCGCTGTATGCGGTGTCGGCGGCGATTCTGCCCGGGGGGGTCGGCGTGGTGCCCTTTCTGCTCGGCGCGGTGAGCTTCATCGCCCTGCTCCTGCTCGACGGGCGGTTGGCGTACGAGCGATGGGGCCGGACCGTCTCCGACCAGCGGAGGGCTGGCGTCGAGATGTTCGGCGGTCGCATCGCCGTGGGCGCGCTCGGGGTCGCCGTCACCGCGCTGGTCGCCGCGATCGTGGTGCCGCTGGGCCTGCCGTCCCTTGACGGCGAGGGACTGGTGTCGCGCAAGGGTGGATCCGGTGCCGGGGACGGTCCGAGTTCGGCCAGCGTCGTGCAGCCGATCGTCTCGGTGAGCCAGCAGCTGCACGCCAGCACGGAGGTGCCCCTGCTTCGGCTGCGCTCCGACGAGCCGAAGTATCTGCGACTGACGGCGCTGGAGAACTTCGACGGCCAACTGTTCACCCTGCGGGCGTTGAATGCCACCCGGGAAGACCGGGTCAGCGAGGGATTACCGAAACCACGGACGGGCGGCGCTACCCAGTCGGTACGTGCGGAGGTGGCCGTCACCGGGCGGTTCAACGAGCTGTATCTGCCGGTTCCGGGCATCCCAATCCGGATCGAGGGGCTGACCGGCGACTGGCGGCTGGCGAGCCCGACAGGCACGATCTTCTCGACCCGGACCTCGACGGCGAACGCGCACTACCAGGTGGACGCGGTGGTGCCGAATCCCACAAGCGCGCAGCTTCAGGCCGCGACCGGGCCGATCCCGGACTCGCTCGGCGTCGCGACCGCGCTCCCTGACAATCTCGATCCCCAGCTGCGTCAGCTCACCAAGGCCGTGACCGCGGGTGCGCGCACCCCCTATGAAAAGGTGTACGCGATCCAGGAATACCTGCGGGGGCCGCAGTTCACCTACGACCTCCGGGGCGCCCCCACCACGCAGGAGGGCGCGCTCAGCCAGTTCCTGTTCGACACCCACCGCGGCTACTGCGAACAGTTCGCCTCGGCCATGACGGTCATGGTGCGGATACTGGGCCTACCCGCCCGGGTCGCGATCGGCTTCGTCCCCGGGGCGCGGCAGAGCGACGGCAGCTACGTCATCACCAACCGGCAGGCGCACGCCTGGCCCGAGGTCTGGTTCCCGTCGATCGGCTGGATCAGCTTCGAGCCGACCCGCCGCAGCGACGGAACCACCTCGGCGCCGTCCTACGCCCCCGCCGGGCCCGAGGACCCCGACAACGACGCCGCCCTGCCGGAAGAGCAGGCTCAGGCCGAATCGCAGGCAGCGCCCGAGCCGGTGCCCGTGCCGGATACCTCCACGCCGGCTCCCGGCGACGATCCGACCACGATGGGCGCTGCGCGGTCAGGTGACGACGCATCGACCTCCACCGAAATTCCCTCCTGGGTGGTCTGGCTGTGCGCTGCCCTGCCCGTCCTGGGCCTGCTAGCCGTTCCGGCGATCATCCGGATCCGGCGGAGGCGGGTCCGGCTGCGCCCGGCCGAAGACGATCCCCCAGATCCGTCTGGGGCGACGGTGGAACGGGTCCACGACGCCTGGGCGGAACTGCTGGACGTCGCCGCGGACCTGGGAATCATGATCCGGCCGAACGACTCGCCGCGGGCCGGAGTGGCCCGGCTGACCGCCTACCTGGACGCCGAGCCGACCACCGCACAGGCTCCGGGATCCGGCCCGGAACCGTCTGCGTGGCAATCCAGGGGCAGCGAGCCCCCCACGACCTACCCGCAGGCCCGCGCGGCACTCGCCCGACTGGCCTCCGCGGAGGAGCAGGCCCGCTACGCGCCGCCGGAGATGGCCGCGCCGCCGTCCGTCGCAGACCTCCGCGAAGATGCCGTCCTGGCCACCACCACGCTGTTGGCACTGGCACCGCGGGCCAGGCGGATGTTGGCGCGGATCGCACCGGCATCGGTTCTCCGGCACGCCGCGCCGGCCTCGGCGCGCGGACGGTCGAGGCCGGGACGGGGAAGCGGTAAGGACGACGCACCCGCCACGCCCACCACGATTCAGAACGAAGACAATCAGGACAATCAGGACTGGCTGGACTGGCTGGACGCGGTCAGGGACGGTCCTCCCAGCGCCGCCGCCACCGCTCCTCGACCCGTTCCATGAACGGAGCCCTAGCCCGCGGCTTCGGCTTCGATCCCCCCTGCACGCCGCCCGGCCGCCGGTGACCGGTGTCACGGCCGCTGATCCGGCGCAGGTCTGCCGCACCGCGCAGCGCGGCGAACAACATCATGAGGAAACCGAGGATGCCGAGGATCACCGTCAGCGGTACCCGGTTGAGTACCACACCGACCACCAGGACGGCCAGACCGAGGACGAAAACGACCGCGCTGCGGCGCACCCGGCGCAGCAGGTAGGTACGGGGGTCCGTCGAACGCACGGTATTGGCAAACTTTGGATCGTCCTGTACGAGAGCGCGCTCGATCTGCTCCAGCAGGCGCTGCTCGTTCTCCGAGAGCGGCATCGACGCTCCTCCCACGACCTGTAGGCCCGGCGGACGGAACCTGATAACCAAGGATAGGCATGTGCGGGCGGGTGCGGTAGGCAACCTGTCATGCTGGTTGGAACCGAGCGATTCCCGTCACCTGGTCCGTGCCCGAACTGGGGTCTTTCATACCCAGGGCTGCGCGAAGGTCGCGTGGTGTGACGGCCTGTTGCGCTAAGTGGCTATGAACTGGAGTGT
>NZ_CDXDOS010000212.1:0-5945 GCF_978021245.1 Frankia sp. CoBUL1 | reverse complement strand
GGCGCGCCGTGGCGGGTGCCGCCGTCGCGGCGGGGGTGCCGGTGTCGGGGGTGCCGGGCCGGCGCGGTCGCGACCTGGTCACCGGATGACCAAGGTCACCGGATGACCAAGGTCACCGGATGACCAAGGTCACCGGATGACCGGGTCGACGGTTCTCATCCAGAATCCGACGGTGGTGCAGCCGGCCGAGACGTCGGTGTTCCTGGCACCCCGTCCGTCCTACGACCCGGTCCGGGCCGCGGCCGAGTCCGCCGCGGTGCGAGCGGCGCTCGCCGACCTCGGGGCCCGTCCCTGTGCCCCGTCCGAGATCCTCGCGGCGCTGCCCCGGGAGGTCCTGATCGAGCTCGCCGTCCGCGCGGTCAGCGCTGAGGACGACCTGCGAATGGCCGCCGCCCGCGAGGCGCTCCACGACTGGTCGGCGCCGGCGCTGGTGCCGGTGGTGCTGCGCCAGCCGCGGCTGCTGCTCGACCCCGGCGCCGCCCGCGGCGTGATCGGTCCCGACCAGGCGGACGAGAGCTACGCCCTGCGTCCCCTGGCCGGGTTGATGTTTCCCCGTGATCATTATGTCGATCTCGGTGAAGCGGTCGCGGTCGGCCGGTTGCGGCGTCGGGACCGGGCCCGCGAGACGGTCGTCATGGCGGCCGTGCTGCGCGGGTTGCGGGGCCGATCGGCCGAGGTCCGCGTCCCGGAGCCGCTGTTCCTGGAAGGCGGGGATCTGGTGAGCTGCGGCGATGTGGCCGTCCTCGGCACCGGTTGGCGGACCAGCCCGGCGGTCTGGGGGCTGTTGCGTCCGCATCTGTTGGCCAGCTTCGGTCACGTGGTGCGGGTCCGCGACGAGCTGCGGCGTGACGGCCAGCCCCATCTGAACTCCTGGCTCGGCCTCGGCCCGGGGATCGCCCTCGTCGCCGCCGATCGGCTGCACGCCCCGGCGGTGGTGGAACGCGACGGCGTCGCCGGCCGGGAGACGACGCTGGTCGACGCCCTGCGAACGATCAATCTCGCCGTCTGTCCGCTGGCACCGGACATGGTCGCGGCCTTCGCCGCGGGGGTGTTCTTCCTGCCGGCCTTCGCGCCGCCGGAATCGGTCCTCCGGTCGGAGCCGGCCGCCCTGGTATCCACGGCGAGTGCGCCCTGGACCGAACCGGTGCTGTCGCGGTTCGGGATCCAGACCGTCGCGGTGCCGTTCGACGAACATCACAAGCAGTTCGGCAGCCTGCACCGGGCGCTCAACACCGTCCCGCTGCGCTGATGGCATGGCGCTTGCGGTGGGACTAAAAGGCTTGCATGGTGATGATTCATGTCCGCCAGGTGCCGGAGGAGACCCTCACCATCCTCAAGGTCCGTGCCGCGCGCGGGCCGGTCATTGCAGCAGTATGTGCTGCAGCTGCTGGAGGGCGAGGCGGTGACGCTCACGGCCGAGGAAGCCGCGGACCAGGCCCGATCGATCGACTTCCGCGGCACGGTGACCGCGACCGACGTCGTGGACGCGATAGCGCGGATGTGCGCGGACCGTGGATGATCGTCCTGGACACCTCCGCGCTGGTGTAGTTTCTGGTCGGCACGAATGACGTCGCCGACGTGGTCCGTGCCCTGGCCACCCGGGAGCGGATCGCCGCGCCGCACGCGGTCGACCTGGGATGCGCCTCGACGCTGCGCGGCCTCGCCCGCGGTGTGAAGCTGCCCGAGGGCGAAGCATCACGCGCCCTGGAACTGCGTTGGTCGCATGAACCTGCGACGCTATGGCCACGCCCCGCTCCTCCCCCGGATCTGGGAACTACGCCACAACATGTGGCCCTACGACGCCGCCTACATCGCGCTCGCGGAAACCCTGAACGCCGACCTTGTCACGGCCGACCGAAAACTCGGCCGCGTTCCGGGTCTCCGCTGCACCGTCCGTGACCTCCAGAACGGGCCGCGAACGCTCCGACCGGACCCGGCTCGCCTCCAGCCCGAGCCCCAGCCCGGTCGGGTGGGAGTCGAACCATCAGCGTCGGCTTGCGGGGTGTCGGCTTGCGGGGTGTCGGCTTGCGGCATGCTACCGGCATGCCTGATTCGCGGATCAGCCTGGCCGATGCCCTGGAACTGACGCGGACCGGCGACCTGTGGCTGTTCCGCGGCCGCACGGCGGCGGACCGGGCGATCCAGACGACGGCCAACAGCCCGGTGAACCATGTCGGCATGGCGGTGGTCGTTGACGATCTTCCGCCGCTGATGTGGCACGCCGAGCTGGGGAAATCGTTGCCGGACGTCCTGGGCGGGCACGCATCAGCGCGGCGTGCAGTTGCACGACCTGCGTGCGGCGGTGGAGGTCTGGGCACGCCGTTTCCGTTTTGGAGCGGTTCTGGAGCGGTGACGACCTGCGTCTGTCCGGAGGCTTCGTGCTGGGCGGGGAGATCGTCGTGGACGTGGACGACTCTGCCTAGCGTCGCGTCCGGTGGGTCCGTGCGGCGGCCGTTGACCAGGATTCGGTTCCTTGTCTTTCCAGAGCCTTTCGTGCCCGATTTATCCCTCTGGATAGGCAGGATGCGTCTGGGGGGATGCCGTCGTCACGGGGGTGCCGTCCAGGTGCGGCACGGTGATCGCGGTGACCAGCAGGCCGCGGGCCGAGAGCCAACGACCGTCGAAGCCGGTCAGCTCACCGCCGGCCAGCCGTGGTCCCGCCACCAGGAGTTTCGCGGTGAAGGTGCCCCGGGCGGCCGGGCTCGGTGCCGGCGGGCCCATAGGTGCGGTGCCCGGGTGGATCACGAGGGCGGCGTCCCCGAAGCCGAGCCAACGTTCCGCCAACGGGTACCACGCCTTGTAGACAGACTCCTTGGCGCTGAACAGCAGCCGGTCCCAGCAGACGGCCGGGCGGGTGCGGGTGAGGGCCGCGAGCCAGCCCGCCTCGACGGGAACGGTGATCTCCTTCAGCACCCCGCCGGGTGTGGGCTCGTTCGGCTCGGCGTCGATGCCGATGGTGTGGACCTCCGCAGCCCGGGCCACCGCAGCCGCCCGGTAGCCGGCGCAGTGGGTGATGCTTCCCACCACTCCGTCCGGCCAGCCGGGTGCGCCGCGGGAACCGGGCAGGATCGGCGCCGCCGGAAGTCCGAGCCCCTCCAGCGCGCGATGCGCGCATACCCGGGCGGTGGTGAACTCGCGGCGCCTCTTGTCGACCGCGCGGCTCAGCAGCGCAGCTTCCTCGGGGAACAGCACGGCCGAGGGATCGTCCTCAAACGCCTCGACGGCGACGGCCGCGGCGGGCAGCAGGCTCGCGAGCAGGCGCGGATCCACTCTCTTTACTCCGGTACCCGCTACTCCGGTAGCCGTTCCTGACGTCGAAGCCGGCGCTCCCGGCGGCGCCGAGCCTGCCCCCGGCGCCAATCTCGATCCCGGCGTGGAACTCGATCCTGGCATCGCGCTCAGTCCCGGCGGGCCGGCGGTGCGGGGAAGGGCAGGATCTGCCGTAGCCCGGACCATGACGTGCCCCACGCCGCGCGTTCCCGAGGGTAGCCCATCGAGACCTCCTCAAAGCGGACGTCGTCGTACCAGGTGGTGCGGGGAATGTGCAGATGACCGTAGACGACAGCGCTGGCCCGGAACCGCGTGTGCCAGTCAGCCGTGCTCGTGGTGCCGCACCACAGCGCGAATGTGGGGTACCGCAGTACCGCGGTGGGCTGACGGACGAGCGGCCAGTGGTTGACGAGCACCGTTGGCATTGTCGGATCGATGTCGCCGAGGCGCGTCCGGGTCTGCGCGACCCGGGCCTGGCACCAGGCGTCGATGGTGGGATACGGGTCCGGATGCAGCACCCATTCGTCGGTGCATACGATCCCGCTTTCCCGGGCCCGGGCCAGCGCCTCCTCCTTCGTCGCCGTTTCGGCGGGCCGAAAGGTGTAGTCGTAGAGCACGAACAACGGCGCTACGACAACCGGGCCGCCCGCGCCCTCCCAGACCGGATAAGGGTCCTCCGGGGTGACGACGCCCAGCCCGCGGGCGATCTCCACGAGATGCCGGTAGCGTTGTTCGCCGCGCAGCTGCACCGGGTCCTGCTTGGGAGTCCACAGCTCGTGATTCCCCGGCACCCAGACAACCTTCGCGAAACGCCCGCTGAGCTGCTTGAACGTCGTCTCGATATCGGCGATCGTCTCGGCGACGTCACCGGCGAGGATCAGCCAGTCGTCGGATGATCCGGGTGCGATGTCCTCCACCATCCGCCGGTTCTCGGGGTAGGCGACATGCACGTCACTGACGGCCAGCAGCCGCCCGGGCGAAACCGGGGAATCCGTCCGGGACACAGGGCGAAGCCTACCGGCGCGGCCACCGGCGTGTCCGCCGGATGAAAATGCTGTTCCTGTGTTCAAGATGGCGCCGGGTGGGCATCCTGATCGAGAATCATCGCGAGGGATCGGTGACGATCCCTCGAGGACGACACGATGAGCCGACGGATCCGGCCGATCTTGCGGGAGCGGGCAGCGATGAACGACAGCGGGCAGCGATGAGTGACAGCGTCGGAATCGGGCTGCTCGTCGCCCTCGGGGTTCTCGTCGTGATCGTTCTGGCGCTGGCCGTGGCCGCGCTGGTCGCCGTCCGGAAGTACCGGCTGCCGCTGCGGGGCCTCGTGGCGACCCTGGCGGGCCTCGCCTACGTCACCTCCCCGGTGGACGCCGTCCCGGAGATTCCGCTGGGGCCGATCGGCCTGATCGACGACATCACCGTGATCATCGCGACCGTGGTCTACCTGCGTGGCCTGATCGCCGCGCGGCGGGGCCTGGACCCGGCCGGGATCGATCCACCCGGCCGGGCACCCCACCCGATGCCGCGGCAGCCTCCGCCGCCTCGGGTATCAGGCCGGCGCCGCGGTGCCCGCTGAGCAGGCTGCCGGGGCTGGCTGGAACACCGGGGCCGGCCCCGGTGTTGCCCGCGACATGACTTCTGTCACCTTCGCGATCACCTGGGATTACCGTTGCCCGTTCGCCCGCAACGCACATGAACACGTTTTGACTGGTCTCGCGGCCGGTGCCGACTGGCACGTCACCTTTCTCCCGTTCTCGCTGGGGCAGGCGCACGTGGAGGAGGGGCAACCCAGCGTCTGGGAGAAGCCCGAGCAGGCCTCCGGGATCCTCGCCTTGCAGGCCGGCGTCGTCGTCCGCGACGAATACCCGGATCTGTTCCCCGCCGCGCACCGGGCGCTGTTCGCGGCGCGTCACGACGAGGGCCGTCACCTGGAGGACCGGGCGGTCATCCGGGAGACGCTCGCGGGGGTGGGGCTGCCCGCCGACGAGGTGCTTGCCCGGGTTGACGATGACGCTCTCGACAAGGTCCGCGCCGAGCACGAGCAGTACGTCGCCTCACATACCGTCTGGGGCGTGCCGACCTGGATCGCCGGTGATCAGGCCGTGTTCGTCCGGCTGATGAACCGTGCGCCGTTCGGTGCCGACCCGGCGGGTTCCATCCGTGCGGTGGAGCGCATCGTCGATCTGGTGACCGGTTGGCCCGAGTTGAACGAGTTCAAGCACACGTCCATCCCACGCTGATCTTCCACGCCGGTTCGGTCCGTCCCGGTACACCCACGGCGCCGGGGATAGCGGCCGCGCCGCCCGGCGGTGTCAGACGTCCAGGCCGTAGCTGCGGGCGATCGCAGCCAGGCCGCTGACCCCACCCTGGCCGAGCGCCCGGAAGCGCCAGCCGTCCTGATCCCGGTAGAGCTCACCGAACAACATCGAGGTGTCCCGCGCGGCGGCGGTGGTGAGGTCGTACCGCACCAGCTCGTCATCGGTCGACGCGTTGACGACCCGGATATAGGCGTCGGTCACGTCGCCGAAACTCTGGTGTCGATAGTCGGCGTTGTGGATGCTGACCGGGAAGACGATGCGCGTTATTGCGCTGGACAGCAGGTCGAGACGCACCTCGATCTGTTCGTCGTCGCCCGCACCCTCACCGGTGAGGTTGTCACCGCGGTGCAGGGC
>NZ_CDXDOS010000211.1:0-5970 GCF_978021245.1 Frankia sp. CoBUL1 | reverse complement strand
GCGCCGGGGCACAGCTACATGTTCACTTTCGGCTGGGCCGGTGGTCCCGGGGGTGGTCCGGACGGGCCGACGGTCGTCATCGACAGCGATGCGCCTACCAGCCCCACCGTCCTCCACATCGGCTATCAGTGAGGCCGCACCGGCAACGACGGCGAGGCCCGGGGTACCGGCGACCGTCCGGAGGGCGCCGATGCCGTTCGCCGGCGCCACCGGTGCGCTCGCAATCCGGACGGATCGGGAACGGGCGACCGTGGTCTCGGATGTCTGCTACCGGCAGACCGGGCGACCGTGCCCGTTCGGCGCATATAAGAATGGAAGGGATGACACCACGATCGTTCGTTGACCATCTTGCGGATCTGGACTTGCCGGCGCTGGCCGCTCTGCTCCGCTCGCGTCCGGACGTGCTGATCGAGCCGGTACCCCGCGGTTTCGGGCAGCTCGCGCAGCGGCTGGAAAGCCCGGATTCGCTGGCGGCGGCGCTGTGGGAACTGAACCGCGACACGCTCCGGGTCGGCCAGGCGGCGGCGCTGCTGGGGGAGTCCGCGACGGTGCCCCGGATGGCCGAGCTGTTGGGCGCGTTACCGGACGCGGTGCGCGCCGGGGTGGACGATCTGTGCGCCCGCGGCCTCGCCTGGACCGACACGGTGGTCCGACTCCCGGAGCCGCTGCACAACCACTGGGTCGAGGAGATCAGCTCCGCCCGCCCGGTCGCAAAGATCGCCCGCAACGTCCTGGTCGAGGATCTGCGTAAGGCGGTCACGGCGCTCGGGGCTCCGGCCGAAAACCTGCGCAAGACCGAGCTGGTCGCGCGGCTCACCGAACTCATGTCCGATGCCCGCCGCATCGCGACGATCATCGCTTCCCTGCCCGCCCCGGCGCGGCAGCAACTCGATGACCTGCGCCTGGCCACGGCCGGCGGCTACTTCCCCTACATGTTCCCCTACACGCCCTTCGAGGAGATCCATGACCGCAGGGCAGCCACGCGGTCCATCAGGCAGCTGATCACCGCGGGGCTGGTGCTGGGCGTCGGCAACCGGCCGGAGCTCCCCCGTGAGGTCGCGGTCGCCGCCTGGCTGGCCAGGCAGGACCTGGGGCTCACCGGGCCGCCGGGCATTCCCCGGCCGGAGGTGAACGAGGCCGCCGCTCCCAGGCGGCCGCCCAGGGCGCTATCCGCGCCGTGACCGCCCTGCTCGACGAGGCCGCCGCCGCCCCCGTCGTGGCGCTCAAGCGAGGAGGCGTCGGTGGGCGGGAACGGGCCCGGCTGGCGAAGCGGCTGTCGACACCGTTGGCCGAGCTGCCGCTGTGGATCGACCTGGTCGCGGCCGCCGGCCTGCTGGCCTTCACCGAAGGCGGCTACGCACCGAGCCCGCGGTTCCAGGAGTGGCGGGAGGAGTCGCCAAGCCATCAGTGGGCGACGCTGGCGGCGCCGTGGCACGCTCTGGAGCACGCGCCGACGAGCCGCGAGGGTGCCGACGAGAAGGACGTCCCGCCGCCCCTGCCCATCGGGTCGGGGGCTGGCCAGATCCGCCGGGTGCTGATCCGCGCGGCGGCCGGCGGGCGGTCGGTGCGGCTCACGGCTGAGAACCTCGACTGGTTCTTCCCCCTGCACGGCTACGACGCCGCCACCTGCAAGATCAAGGTGGCGGCGTCGATCCGCGAGGCCGAGCTGCTCGGGGTGTTCGCCCTCGACGTCCTGTCCGAGCCCGGCCAGGCCCTGATCGAGGCCGCGCCGAGCACCACCGACGCGGCGGCTGCCACCGTCGGGCTTATGATCGTCTCGACCGCGGACGAGCTCGCCGCGCAGGTCGCGAGGACGGTGCGGGATCTGGCAGACCGCTGCGCCGAGCTGCTGCCCGCGACGCCGTCCAGCCTGATCCTGCAGTCCGATCTCACCGCGGTCGTGTCCGGCCAGCCCAGCGCGGCGATATCCCAGCTCCTGCGGGCCGCGGCGGTGCCGGAGTCCCGGGGCGCGGCCGGGACCTGGCGGTTCACCTCCGCCAGCGTCCGCGCCGCGATGGATGCCGGATGGTCCGCCACCGAGCTGCTCGAACAGCTACGCGCCATCGCCGACCACGGTCTCCCGCAGCCGCTCGAATACCTCATCGCCGACGTCGCCCGCCGGCACGGACACGTGCGGGTCCGTGGGATGCGCAGCGCCGTCCTCGCCGACGAGCCCACGACCGCCGAGATCCTCCACACCCGGACACTGGCGAAGCTGCACCTCGCCCGGCTCGCCCCCACCGTGCTGGCCAGCCCGGTGGAACTGGAGACGGTCCTCGCCGAGCTGCGCCGGACGGGCTTCTACCCCGTCGCCGAGGACGCGACGGGCACCGTCATCGTGACGAGCGGACCGGGGCGGAAGGCGCCGCGGGGCCCCGGCACAGTCGTCCCGGGAGTCCCGGGCGTCCCGACCGCACGGAGGGTCCCCCGCCGGTCCGCCGGCGACCCGACGGCGGCTGACGGCCGACGAACTCGCCCAGCGCCTGCGCACCGGCAATGACGACGGTGTCACCCTGCTGACCGACCTGGCCCAGCGGCTCGGCGAGATGAACGGACGGCTAAACGACGCCGGGCTCGCCGTGCTGGCGGACGCGGTGGAACGCCGCAGCGATGTGGTCATCGCCTACCGGGACAAGCAGGGCACCCGGACGGTCCGCCGCATCCAGCCGAACCAGCTCTTCGGCCGGTGGCTGGACTCCTGGTGCCACCTGCGCAACGCCGAGCGCGAGTTCGCCATCGCCAACATCGAGTCCGTCAGTCCCGTCGGCTGACCGGCACCCCCTTCTCCCCGGGCATGACCGGTCAGCCGGGTTCCGCAGGCAGTAGGTCCATGCCGATCAGCTCTCGAATCTGGACCCGTCGGCTCTCACGCCCGGCCAGCCCGGGGCGGGGCCGCCAGGCCCGGGGCGGCTCAGGCGGGTCGACCGAGCTGGCGAGCGAGCCGCGTCTGGTCGAAGTACAGCCGGTTCTCGGTGATCAGGCCGCGCTCGACCCGGTAGACCTCGACGACACGCAGGTTGATCCGACGCCCGGTGGGCGCGAGCTCCGTACCGTCCGGGTCGCGGTAGACGCCGACGTGCGTCGCGGTCAGCGTGTACTCCTCGACCACGATCTAGCCCTGCTCGGCCAGCACGTGGGTATCGACGTCGATCTCACCGAAGGCCGCCAGGAAGGCGGCGCTGTACTCGGCGCCCGCCGCGCGCCCCTTGATCCGCACCCCGCCCGGTGCCTCGACGACCAGATCCTCGTCAAGCAGCGACAGCACCGAGGCCTCGTCACCGAGGTCGAAGGCGTCCAGCGCGCGCTTCACCGTGTCCAGCGCCTCTCCCACGTGACATCCTCCAGGCTTGCCTGCCGCACACACCGCCCAGAGGGCGATCATCCCACCACCGGGCCGGTTCCCGACGGGAAACCGGATGTCCGGGAGGACGTCAGACGCTCGTGGTCGAGCCGGGGCGGATGATCATCAGAACGGTGACGATGACCCAGAGCAGGCTGAACACACCGGCCGCCATCGCGAGACCGCTCGTGCGGGCGCGCGCCGCGGCCGCGTCCATGGCCACCGCGCCACCATCCTGCGCACGGTCGGGGACGGCCGGGGATCCGGCGACGATCCCGTCGAGGACGTCACGCTGTCCGGGCAGCACCACGATGAGGAGCACGACGGCGGCTACGGTCGTCAGCACGATCGCGACGATCAACCAGCTCTGCCCAAGAACCGTTGCATGAAAGCGCTTGATAGCGTCCGCTCATGCCGCCTCGCCTCTCGGCGAGGCACCCCCGGTCTGACCGGCCGTGGCCGTGCCGGGTTCCCGCTTCCCAGCCACCTGCCCGCTTGCGCGGGTCTTCTGGTCGGCTCCGCGGGCGTTTTCCGTCTCCGATGTACTGGCGGCGACGAGGTGCTTGAGGTTGATCGCGGCGTTGTGGTCGCGGTCGAGTACCAGTCCGCAGGACTGGCAGGTGAACGTGCGCTCGGACAGCGTCAGGCTTGGGTTTCGCCAGCCGCAGCCGGAGCAGGTCTTCGAGCTGGGATACCAGCGGTCGGCGACGACGAGCGTCGATCCGTACCAGCGGGTCTTGTAGGCAAGCTGGCGGCGGATCTCCCCGAATCCGGCAGTCGCGACGGCCTTCGCGAGCCGGCGGTTGCGGACCATCCCGGCTACGTGCAGATCTTCGACCACGATCACGTCGTGGGACCGGGCGAGCCGTGTCGTGAGCTTGTGCAGCCCGTTGTGGCGCTGGTTCGCGACCCGGACATGGATCGTCGCGAGCTGGGCGGCGCGCTGCCGCCGCCCAGCGCTGCCCGGCTTCGACCGGGCGTAGGCCCGCGACGCCCGGCGCAGTCGCCGTTCGGCCCGCTGGTAGTGCTTCGGGTTGGGAACGGTCTCCCCGGTCGACAGGACGGCGAGGTGCTTCACGCCGAGGTCGACGCCGACGGTGCCGCCCGCGCGTTGCCGTCGCGACGGCCGCTCGGGAACGTCGCGGTCGACCTCGACGGTGAACGACACGAACCAGCGGCGTGCGGTGCGGGACACGGTCGCGCCGAGCAGTCGGGCACGTCCGTCCGCCAGGCGGGTGGTGAGCGCGCCCATCGGCTCATGGACCTTCACCCGGCCGATCCGGGGCAGCTTCACGTAGGTCTCGTCAGCCGGGCCGTAGGCGCCGGTGGTGTAGCGGAACGAGTCACGGGCCTTCCCGCGCTTCTTGAACCTGGGAAAGCCGACCCGCCGGCCCTTCCGCTTCCCTTGCCGGGAGTCGGTGACGTTCTTCAACCCGCGGGCAAGCTGGTCGAGCCCGGCGCGGAACGCCTCCTTCGAGCACTCCGCCCACCATGGGGCGATGTCCCGCTTGACCGCGTTCCACGCGAGGCGCAGCGCGGGGAGCGTCCACGGCACCGGGGGTGAGCAGATCACCGGTCAGCCCGTAGGACTGCTCGGCGTCCCGCTGGGCGTGCGCGGCCTTCACCCAGGCCAGGCCCCAGTTGTAGGCGAACCTCGATGCCCCGGCGTGGCGGCGGATACCGGCGAGCTGGGCCTGGTTCGGGTCGAGGGCGAAGCAGTATGCCTGGAGCGTCGTCACTCGTCAGCCTCGGTGGCGACGGCGGCGACGGCGCGGGCGGCCCGGTTCGCGGCGGCCCGGCGACCGTACAGCCGGGCGCACAGCGACGTCAGGATCTCGGTGACGTCGCCCACCAGGTCGTCGTCGACCTCGCCCGGGTCGACCACGAGCAGATGCCGGCCCTGCGCGGACAGCGCCGCCTCGACGTACTCGGCGCCGAACCGGGCAAACCGGTCCCGGTGCTCGACGACAATCATGGGCACGGCCGGGTCGCGCAGCAGGGCGAGGAACTTCCGCCGGTGGCCGTTCAGCGCAGAGCCGACCTCGATGACGACACGGCCGACTGCGACACCGTTCTCGCCACACCAGGCCGTGACGCGGGCGACCTGCCGGTCAAGGTCCGGCTTCTGGTCAGCGGACGACACCCGGGCGTACACCACTGCGACGGGGCGCCCGGCCGGCACGGTGGGTTCGTCGACGAGTACCAGCCCACCGACCTTGCGGGCAGGGACCGGAAGCAGGCCGTCGCGGTACCAGCGCCGCGCCGTGGTGTACCCGACGCCGTTCGCGGCGGCCCACTCCTTAAGGTTCACACGAACATCATACGACGCCATCAGAGGCCATCGGACGCTGATTCGGCAGCAGCTTTCATCCCCTAGGCTCTGCGCGGTGAAGAACCCGAAGATCGGTACGACGAGGCCGAGCGCGGAGTAGACGCCACAGATCCGGTGCAGCACGCGGACGATCCCAGCAGCACGCTCGTCGCCCGGGGAGGTCAGCGCCAGGCGCGCAGCCGGGGCGAACATGCTGGCGGCCACGGTGACCGGTCCGATCGCGAGGATCGCGGCCAAGACATGCACGCTGAGCAGAAACTTGGTCACGGTATGCCTCTCAGGATCGGCCTAGCGGGAG
>NZ_CDXDOS010000210.1:0-6001 GCF_978021245.1 Frankia sp. CoBUL1 | reverse complement strand
CCCTGAAAGGATCAGTCGTGAACACAGCCATTCTCGGAACTGGGTCATACGTCCCAGAAAAAATTTTGACGAGTGAAGAAATGGAAGATCTTCTCGGTCTCGACCGCGGCAAGATCTTCGAGAAGACCGGCATCCGCGAACGCCGTGTGGCAGCACCGCACGAGGCCACCTCGGATCTGGCTGCCCACGCCGCACGACAGGCGCTCGCCGCGGCAGGCATGCAGGCCCGGGACATCAATCTGATCGTGCTTGCCACATCCACACCCGACCAGCCCATGCCCGCCACCGCATGCCACGTTCAAGCATCCATCGGCGCCACTCGAGCGTTCGCCTTCGACATTCAAGCGGTCTGCAGCGGCTTCATCTACGCGCTGAAGTGCGCCGACTCCCTACTTGCCGCGGACCCGGATTACTCCACCGCCTTGGTTATTGGCGCCGACACCTATTCGCGCATTCTTGACTACACCGACTACCGCACCTCGACTCTTTTCGGAGACGGTGCTGGCGCGGTCGTCCTCGGCAAGGTACCTGACGGACAAGGCCTGTTGGCGAGCACCCTGTACTCGGACGGACGCAACACGGACTTGATCCAGATCCCAGGCGGAGGCAGTCGAATGCCTCCGAGCCATCTCAGCATCGAGAAACATCAGCACTACTTCATGATGAACGGCCGGGAGGTTCGTCGCCTGGCAACCGAGAAGTTGGCAGCAGTCGTGACGGAACTGTGCACGACTGTGGGTGTAACGCTGCCCGACGTTGATCTCATCGTGTCCCATCAGGCGAACGGCGTGATGCTGGCCGACCTGGCTGAGAACCTGGGGCTCGCCCCGGGCATGTTGCATCTCACCGTCGGCAGGTACGGCAACACCGGTGCCGCTTCCGTGCCGATCACACTGGATGACGCTGTACGGGCCAGTCGGCTCCAGCGGGACTCCCTGCTCCTTATGGTGGCTTTCGGCGGCGGCGCGACGTGGGGTGGGATCGCCTTGCGCTGGGCGTAGGCCCGATATCAAGCAGTCGCCGATCCCGGCGCGGTCATCGCGACCGGCCGGGCGCCATCCCCACATTCCGGTCAGGCACCAGTCGCGAGGACGAACCGGCCACCCGCCAACCGAATGGTGTGTCTTGAGCAGGAAGGACTCAGCCATGTTCCGCTGCGTCGCCATCGTCAACCGTGGTGAGGCCGCGATGCGCCTCATCCGAGCCGTTCGGGAGATAGTCGCCGAGACCGCAACAGCGATCGAGACCGTCGCCCTGTACACCGATGTCGACCGCACCGCGACGTTCGTGCGCGAGGCCGACAGGGCCTACTGTCTTGGCCCGGCCGCCGCGCGTCCCTATCTCGACCTGAGGGTCCTGGAGCGCGCGCTGGTGGAGACTGGGGCCGACGCCGCGTGGGTCGGCTGGGGCTTCGTCGCGGAGGACCCGGCGTTCGAAGAGCTTTGCGAGAGGCTCGGGGTCACCTTCATCGGGCCCAGTTCCGAGGCCATGCGCAAGCTCGGCGACAAGATCGGCGCGAAGCGAATCGCCGAGGAGGTCGGCGTGCCGATCGCGCCGTGGAGCCGCGGTCCGGTCGAGAGCCTGGACGCCGCCCTGGCGGCGGCTTCCAAGATCGGCTATCCGCTTATGCTCAAGGCGGCCGCGGGCGGCGGTGGTCGGGGCATCCGTATGATCAGGGACGAGTCCGAGCTTGTCAACGCCTTCGAGCGCACCAGGCAAGAGGCCGCGCGGGCGTTCGGCATCGATGTCATGTTCCTGGAGCGCCTAATTACTGGGGCCCGGCACGTCGAGGTCCAGGTGATTGCCGACAGCCAGGGCACCGCGTGGGCGCTCGGCGTCCGCGACTGCTCGGTGCAGCGGCGCAACCAGAAGGTGATCGAGGAGTCGGCCTCGCCGGTGCTCAGCCCGGAGCAGGCGGCCAACCTCAAGGCTGCGGCCGAGCGGTTGATCGTCGCGGTCGGCTACCGGGGCGCGGCGACCGTCGAGTTCCTCTACCACCCCGGCGACAAGCAGACCACGTTTCTCGAGGTCAACACCCGCCTGCAGGTCGAGCACCCGATCACCGAGGCCACCACCGGGTTCGACCTGGTCAAGGCCCAACTACACGTGGCCTCGGGCGGCCGGCTGCAGGGCGCGCGGCCGGTCGAGCGCGGACACGCCGTCGAGGCCCGGCTCAACGCGGAGGACCCCGACCGCGACTTCATGCCGTGCCCGGGCCACATCACGCGGCTGGAGCTGCCAGCCGGACCCGGCATCCGTGTCGACGCTGGCTTCAGCGAGGGCGACACCATCCCGGCCGACTTCGACTCGATGATCGTGAAGATCATCGCCTACGGCCGCGATCGCGACGAGGCGCTGGGCCGGCTGCGCCGGGCAATCCAGGGGACCAAAGTGGTCATCAAAGGTGGTGTCACGAACAAGAGCTTCCTGCTGGACCTGCTCAACCGGCCCGAGGTGATCGACGCCAGCGCGGACACCGGCTGGATCGACCGCGTCGGGGACAGGCTTGTCTCGCACCGGAACTCCGCCGTGGCCCTGGTGGCAGCGGCCATCGACGCGTACGAGGAGAAGGAGCACGCCGAGCGGCAGCGGCTGCTGTTGACGGCGTTCGGCGGACGCCCGCAGGTGCAGCACGACAGCGGTCGGCCGCTGGACCTCAAGTTGCGCGGCGTCGGCTACCAGGCGCGCGTGGCGCGGCGGGGCCCGTGCCGGTTCCACGTCAGCCTCGAAGCGGGCGCCGACGTCCGCACCGCTGACGTCACGATTGACCGCTTCGATCGGCACACCGGGCAGATCGTCGTCAACGGTGCCCGGTACCGGCTACTCGCCGACATCCACGGGCCCGTCCACCTGATCGAGGTGGACGGCGTCACACACCGGGTCAGCCGCGACGAGGGCGACGTCGTCCGCTCGCCCATGCCTGCCATGGTCATCGCCACGCCGCTGGAGGTTGGCGCCGAGATCGAGGCGGGCGCACAAATCCTGGTGCTGGAGAGCATGAAAATGGAGACGGTGCTGCAGGCGCCATTCAAGGCGCGGGTGAGGGAATGCTTCGTCTCCGTGGGCAGCCAGGTGGAGGCGGGTGCGCCGCTGCTGCGGCTGGAGCCGATCGCCGGTGCCGAGGTCGAGGACAGCCCGGCTGCCCCGGCGGCCGGGCTGGACCTGCCGACCGCGCCCGAGGAGGTCCCGGCGCGTGAGCGCACCGCGCGCGGCCTGGAGGATCTGCGCGCTTTGCTGCTGGGCTTCGACCTGCACGATGAGCGCCAGGCGCTCCACGACTACCTCGCCGCGCGTCGGGCGGCCACCGAGAAGGGCCACCAGCCGCTGGCCAAGGAGCTCGAAATCATCGAAATATTCGCCGACCTGGCCGAGCTGAGCCGGAACCGGCCTGCCCGCATGGACGTCGGCGATGAGGGCCACCCGCGCAGCCCTCACGAGCACTTCCACACCTACCTGCGCAGCCTCGATGTCGAGCGGGCCGGGCTAACGGAGTCGTTCCAGGCCAAACTGGCCAAGGCGCTCGGGCATTACGACGTCACCGACCTGAAACGCTCCCCCGAGCTCGAGGCCGCGGTGTTCCGAATCTTCCTTGCCCGGCAGCCTGCCACCGCCAAGGTGGCCGCCAAGGTAGTTGCGGCGCTGCTGGAATCGTGGCGGTGGGAGCCGCCGCCGGACAAGTCCGTGCACAAACCGGTGTATCTGGCGCTAGAGCGGCTGGTGACCGCCACGAAGGGCCACTTCCCCGTGGTTGCCGACCTCGCGCTCGACGTGATGTTCGCCTGGTTCCAGCATCAGCAGCAGTTGCTGCGCCGTGCTCAGGAGCGCATCCGTATCTTCGAGCACCTGCTCCACCTGGACGCCTACCCGGACGCGCCGGATCGCACCGAGCGCATCGCCGAGATGGTGCGCAGCACCGAGCCGCTGGTGCCGCTGCTGGGCCAGCGGCTGCTGCGCGGCGACCAGGATAACACGGTCATACTGGAAGTGCTGACCCGCCGGTACTACGGCAACAAGGACCTCACCCACATCCGCGCCACCGAGTACGCCGGCTACCGATTCTGGGTGGCCGAGCGCGCGGGCTCCAGGCTCGTCTCCTGCGCAGTGGGCTTCGACGCGCTGGACGCGGCGCTGGGTGGGCTTGCGGAGCTGGCAGGCGGCGAGCGCTCCGTCGATGCTGACATCTACCTGTCCTGGGAGAACCAGCCGGCGGACTCCGACGTGATGGCGGCCGTGCTGGGCGAGGCCGCCAGCGCGCACCCGCTGCCGCCCCAGGTGCGTCGGCTCACCATCACCATCACCCCGGAGGCAGCTGCACGATGACCCACCACTTCACGTTCCGGCCGTCGGACGCCGGGATGGCCGAGGAACGGCCGATCCGCGGCCTGCACCCGTGCATCGCGCAGCGGATGCAGCTGGAGCGGCTGAGCAAATTCGACCTCACCCGGCTGCCGTCGTCAGACGAGGATGTGTACCTCTACCAGTGCGTGGCGCGGGAGAATCCGTCGGATAACCGCTTTGTCGCGTTCATCCAGGTATGCGACCTGTTTAGGGAGCACGATCATGATGGCCAGCTGGTCGCGTTGCCAGCGGCCGAGGAGGCCGTGGCCGCCTGCGTCGACTCGATCCGCCGCGCGCGGTCGCTGCGACCGTCGGACAAGCGTTTCAACACCAACCGGATCGTGGTCTACGTCTGGCCGCCGAGCGACATCACCCGCACCGAGCTAGAGATGATCACTGAGCGTGTGCTGCTGATGACCGCGGACGCCGAGCTAGAGGAGATCCTGTTCATCGCCCAGCAGCGCAGCCCGCAGACCGGCGAGCTGTCTAAGATCGCCCTGTGTGTCTCCTTCAAGACCACGGGCGTCGAGCTGACCGTTGGCGAGCCTTCGGTCGAGCCGATCGAGCCGATCGACGATTACCGGCTCAAGGTGCTGCGCGCGAGCAACCGCAAGATGATGCACCCATATGAACTGACCGACCTGCTCGGCGACTTCGTCGAGTACGACCTCGACGACAGCTGCGCGCTGGTGCCGGTCGACCGGCCGAAGGGGCACAACACCGCGGCGATCGTCGTGGGTGTGGCCACCGCCCCGACCAGGCTGCACCCGCAGGGTGTCACCAGGGTCGTACTGCTCAGCGACCCGACGAAGTCGCTCGGCGCACTGTCAGAGCCGGAGTGCCGCCGCGTGATCGCCGCACTGAACCTGGCCGAGCGGATGCGGTTGCCGCTGGAATGGTACGCGCTGTCCTCCGGTGCCCGGATCTCCATGGAATCGGGCACGGAGAACATGGACTGGGTGGGCGCGGCACTCAAGCAGATCGTCGAGTTCACCCAGGCCGGCAGCGAGATCAACATCGCGGTCACGGGCATCACCGTCGGTGCGCAGCCGTACTGGAACGCCGAGGCGACGATGCTCATGCACACCAAGGGCATCCTGGTGATGACCCCGGACTCGACGATGGTGCTCACCGGCAAGCAGGCAGTGGATGTCTCCGGCGGCGTGTCGGCCGAGGACAACTTCGGCATTGGCGGCTACGACCGAGTGATGGGCCCGAACGGGCAGGGGCAGTATTGGGCGCCGAACCTGACCGCCGCCGTGGACGTGCTGATGGCACACTACAACCACACATATGTCGCCCCCGGCGAGGATGGTCCGCGGCGAGCGGAGACGAACGACCCCGTCGACCGCGACATCTCCGACTACCCTCACTCGGTGGCTGGCAGCGACTTCACATCCGTCGGTGAGATCTTCTCCGCCGAGGCCAACCCGGACCGCAAGAAGCCCTTCGGCATCCGCCCTGTGATGGAGGCGCTGTCCGACCAGGACCACCCGGTGCTGGAACGCTGGAAGCACATGGAGGGCGCGGAGACCGCGGTGGTGTGGGACGTACACCTCGGCGGCATACCGGTATGCCTGATCGGCATCGAGTCGCGCGCTGTGCCGCGGCACGGTTTCCCGCCTGCCGACGGCCCGGAAATCTATACTTTGGGCACACTGTT
>NZ_CDXDOS010000209.1:4849-6439 GCF_978021245.1 Frankia sp. CoBUL1 | reverse complement strand
GGCGTCGCCGGCGGGGACAGTCCCAGCCTGGGCCGCACCGGCAGCCCCGATCGCAGCCGCGACCCCGACCGGCCGGGGACACCTCTGTAGGCGGGGAGGGTGACCCCGGGGGCCGGGAACCGGTCGGCGACCGGCGTGGCGGGCCCGGTACCGCTGCGTCTGGTGGGCGGCCGGGGCAGGTCAGCCTGCGGCGACGCCCGTCGAGTGCCTCGCCCGGCGGGAGCGTGGAACGGGAACGCAGACCCGGACCTCCAGGCCCGTCGGGTCCTCCAGGACCCGCGGGATCGTCAGGGTCTACGGGGCCGACCGGCCTGGGGGGACCCGGAGGCCCGCCGCCTACCCCTCCGGCTGGCGGTGGCGGGTCTTTCCGGCCGGGACCGGCAGGGGCACCGCCGGGCTGGCGGCGTCGACCCCGCACCGGTTCCTCCGCCCGTCCGGGTGGGGCCGCGACCCCACCCGAGGACCGGCCCGGATCATGAGCGGACCGGTCTACCATCTCGCCCCGCGCCGAGCCGGGACCGCGCTGTTCGGCGCCAGCGTCCCGCAGGTCATCCTGATTGGCCTCGGTGTCGGCGGGCTCGCGGCGGGCCCGAGGCTGCTCGGCGGCGGTTCCGGCACGACGGCCGGGGTTGGTGTGGCGGTGGCCTGCCTGCTGTTCGCGTTCGTCCGGGTCGGCGGGGAACCCCTGGTCCATCTCCTGCCGGTCGTCGCCGGCTACCTGCTGCACACCCGCCTGCTGCACACCCGCCTCCTGCACACCTGCGGCGGATGCCGGCCGTGCGCCGTCCCCTCCTCCGCTCGGCCGACGGGCATCGGGGCGGGGGCGGCCGGGTGGGGATCCGCCGGCCGCCGGTCCGAACGGGTGGATCTTCCCGCGGTGCCGCGGTCGGTCGAGGTGGTAGCGGCGGCGACCGGTTGCCGGGTACCAACCGCAGACGGGCAACCGGCCGGTCTGGTTCGTGACCGGCGCACCGGGACGATCACCGTGGTCCTCGACGTGCGCGGTGGCCCGTTCGGACTGCTCGACGGCGCCGGGAAGGACCGCCAGACCGCCGGATGGGCCCGGGTGCTGACCCAGTTCGCCCGGGAAACCCCGGTGGCCCGGCTCGGCTGGACGGTCCGCTCCGGACCGGCGACCGCCCTGGACCTCCCCGTCGAACCCCGCCGCCAGCCGGAATCCGCGGGGGCGGCCCGGTCGCGGCAGCCGGCGCGCCCGCCGGCGGGGGAGCTGCTGGCCTACCGGCGGCTCCTCGCCGAGGCACAGCCCGCCCTGATCCGCCACGACCTGCGGCTATGGCTGACCGTCCGCCCGACACGCGGAGGCCGCCACGCCGACGGCCGGGCCACCGCGCTGGCCGCCGCCGAAACCCTGGCCGACCGATGCGCCAGCGCCGGCCTGCACGTCCGCGGCCTGCTGTCCACCGCCGAGCTCACCAAGACCGTGCTCGACCACGCCGACCCGCCGCCTCCCGAAGCCTCGAAGGCCCTCGAAGCCCCCAGTCGTGCGGCGGAGCCGGACAGCGCATCGACTCCGGGCCTGGCGGCCCGCGCCCATCTCCCGGGAGCCGGCACACCGCGACCGCCGCAGCG
>NZ_CDXDOS010000209.1:0-4432 GCF_978021245.1 Frankia sp. CoBUL1 | reverse complement strand
CGCTGCGGGCGTGGTGGGACGCGGCCCGGATCGGCGACAGCTGGCACCGGGTGTTCTGGATCGCAGGCTGGCCCACCGGCGGACTGCGTCCGGGCTGGCTCGACCCCCTGCTCCATGACGTTCCCTGTGTCCGCACCCTCGCGCTCACAATGACCCCGGTGCCGTGGCGGGTCTCCCGCCGACGCATCAACAGCGACACCGTCTCCGTCGACACCGCCGTCCACCTCCGCGACCGGCATGCCTTCCGCGTCCCCGTCCACCTCACCCAGGCCCACGATGACATCGACCGCCGCGACGCCGAACTCACCGCCGGCTACCCCGAATACGCCTACCTCGGCCTCCTCGACGTCACCGCCCCCAGCCGGCACGACCTCGACGACGCGTCCGCCGCGATCGTCGACCTGGCCGCCCGCTGCGGCATCGTCGACCTGCGCCCCCTGCACGGCCGGCATCACACCGCCTGGGCCGCCACCCTCCCCCTCGGCCTCGCACCCCGGCCGACCGTCACCGGAGCACCCTGATGCCCAACCCTCTCACCCGGAACGGCCGAGAACACGAACGCCGACACGAACGCGGACCCGGGCGAGAACGCGGATGGGGCCGGTGGGGGCCGAAAGGCGCCCGGCTCGCCCTGCCGTGGAACGTCGCTACCACCGCACACCTGTGCGTGGTGAACCCCTGGTCGATCGAAGCCGGCCTCGGGGATCACGGCGTGTTCCTCGGCGCCAACCGGCTCGCCGGCGGCGCCTTCCACTTCGACATCATCGACGCCTACCAGGCCGGCCTCATCCAGGGACCGAACATGGTTGTCTCCGGCGCCGGCGCCTACGGCAAATCTGCGATCATCAAATCGTACGTGCACCGCGCCGCCGCGCTCGCCGCCCTGCACGGCCGGCCCCGCTTCACCGCCGTCATCGACCCCAAAGGCGAATGGACCCCCCTCGGCGACCGCCTCGGATACGCCACCCTGCGCCTCCGCCCCGGCGGCTACCTGCGCGTCAACCCCCTCGGCACCGGCACCGGCACCGGCCCCGGCGCCGTCTCCGCCCGGACGGGTCTCGACGACCAGGTGGCCCGCCGCGCCGCGGTGCTCACGGCACTGCTCGCCGTCGCCCTCGGCCAAGCCGAACTCCCGGTTAGCCAGCAGCGGCTGCTCACCGCCGTCGCCCGCCACCTGTCCACCCAACAGACCACCCCGACCCTGGTCGACGTCCGCCGGCTACTCGCCCACCCCGACCACACCCTCGCAGCCAACCTCGACACCACCCCCACCGAACTCCTCGACCGCCGCAGCCCCCTCCTCGACGCCTGCGCCACCATCCTCGAACAGGACCTGCGCGGCATCTGCGACGGCCCCACCACCCCCGGCCTCTGGGATCATGCCCCCGGCCTGATCCTCGACCTGTCCGCGCTGCTCACCCACCGCCGCGCGCTGCGCCTCGTCCTCTCTTCAGGTATCGTCGAGGCACCGGCCGGTGTGGCGCAATTGGTAGCGCTCTCGACTTGTAATCGAGGGGTTAGGGGTTCGAGTCCCCTCGCCGGCTCTTGTGAGCCCGCCCGCGTCCGGCCAAGCGAACGCTTGGACCAGGGCGGCACAGTAACTCGGAGTCGCGTGCCCTTCATGCTCGCCACCGCCACGGCCGCGCTCCCGCTTCCCCGCCGACTGCCAGGCCGCCGCGGCGGGATCCGAACCGCTGTGGCGCCGTCCGGCCTGCCGGGGGGAACCTGGAAGTGGGGCAACCCCACGCCAGTGAGGCAGGTGGTACCAGGTGCAGCGGGCGAGGAGCTCCAGCTCGGCCCGCTCGGCCCGGTCGACCCAGTCGACCCGGTCGACCCGGTCAGCGCCACCATCGGGGTACCCCGAGCGGCACCGATACCGCCGTCCACATTCTTGCCACCGAAAAATGTGGTGCCGGAACCGGTGAACAAATTTTGTCACAGCGGTTGTCGGGCAGTTCGTGGCGGTACGGTCGAGCACGAGGCCAGGCGTGCGGGAACGCCGTAAAGTGCCGTCTCCCGTGAATCGTCTCCAGAATTATCGGACGACGAGCTCCACCAAAGAGCCCCACCAAAGAGTGATTGACGTTGCTTGTCCGCGAGATAGGTTGTCCAAAATAGCGAAGGGCCAACCATGCTGATCGTTGCGTTGACAGGCGTCGCACGTCTGTGTGCCCGCCGTCGCTGGATCGCGGTCGGCATGTGGGCGGTGCTCCTCCTGCCTGCGGTGTTCTTCGTGATCGCGGGTCACGCGCAATACAGCCACGATGTGACGGTTCCCGGTTCCGAGTCGCAGCGGGCAATGAATCTGGCGCGCAAGGTGATTCCGGGCGGCGTCCTGCCGGACACCGAACAGATCGTGCTGCACGCCAGGCGCGGCACGCTGGCGGACCCGCTGGTGCACCGACAGGTCGAGGAGCTGCTCGCCGATGTCGGGAAGCTGCCGGGGGTACTCACCGTCGCCGACCCGTTCGGACCACTAGGCAGGATGGTGCTGGGTGTGTCACCGGTCAGTGCCGACGGGCGCACGGCGGTGGCTCCGGTAATCATGAAAGCGTCGGCGCTCGAACTCGACCTCGGCGCGATCAAACGGGTCTCGGCCACGGCCCGGTCCTACGGCGGCCCCGAGCTTCAGGTGGAGCTGGGCGGACCGGGCGCGACCGCGCTCACCTCGGCCGGCGTCCCGATCCGACCGCTGCTGGCCGCCCTCGCCGTCGCGCTGGCGGTCTTGTGCCTGACCCTGCGTTCGAGGGTGGCCGCCATGATCGCCGCTGTCGTCGCGGCCATGGCCACCGTCACCACCGTGGCCGTCACGACAGTACTGTCCCACCATGTCCTGACTACTCCCTTCGCCGCTCTGCTTGGCGGCATGATCGCCCTCGGGGTCAGCCTGGGCGGGTCCGTCCTGGTCGTGTACCGGGCGCAGACTGCGTTGGCACGGGGTGTGAGCCCGGTCGACGCGGCCACCGAGGCGATGGTGAAGTCGGTTGCCGCCCTGGCCTCCGGTGGCGTGTGCCTGAGCGTGGCGATGACCGGCGTGCTCCTGCTGGACCTGGGCCCATTCACGGGAGTCGCCCTCGCGGCCGGGGTGGCCGGGGTGCTCAGCGCCCTGGTCACCCTCACGCTGTTGCCAGCGCTGCTCGTCCTCGGCGGCACCCGGATGCTGGGCTGGGTCGGACGGCATTCCCTGACCACGACGGGTCGTGGCCTACCGCACCGGCCGGGCGTGCGATCGTGGTGGGCCAGGCAGGTGGGGCGCCACCCGGCTGTCGCCGTGGCCGCGGCGTGTGTGCTGCTTGTCGCCATGGCGGCACCGGTGGTAACCCTGCGGCTCGGTGGCGCCGACGCGGGCGCGGAGCCCACGTCGGCCACCGCGCGACGCGCGTATGACGTGGTCAGCCGCGACTTCTTCAGCGGTCTCAACGGGCCGATGCTCGTCGTCGTTGACCGGGGAGAAGGCAGCCGGACCGTCGCTACGACCGTTTGACCCCGCCGATCGTTTCCCGTGTCGGGTCGTCCGTCGTCTCACCATCGCTCACCATGAACCGTCACGGTGGGCCTTTTCCGGCGGCCAGCAGAAACGGCCTCTCATGCCGCCGAGCGTATGTCCTGATGATCGGCACCTACAGCCCCACACGATCAAGATCTTCGGATTCGGAGATCGACCGGTGGCCGGCGGTGGGTGCTGTGGGTGAGGGTGCGGTAGAGGGTTTCGAGGTCGGGGTCGGTGGCGCCGTCCCAGAGGGGGTCGGCTTGTTCGGCGCGCAGGTAGGAGTGGTATTCGGCGCGGACGGCGCTGCGGTCGCCGGCGTGGGCGTAGGCGCGCATGCGCTGGGCGAACAGGCCGGGGTGGGCGGGCAGGACGGCGAGGCCGCGGCGGGTGGCGTCGAGGACGGCGGCGGTATCGCCGTGGGTGAGGTGCAGGTCGGCGAGGAGGAGGGCGGCGCGGACAACGGTGGTGGTGAGCTGGGAGCCGAGTTCGGCGTCGATCCACGGGTGGCGGGCGGGGGTGCCGCGGACGAGGTCGAGTCCCTCGGTGAGGGCGGCGATGGCGACCTCGGGATGGCGACGATGGGCTTCGGCGTGGCGGATGTGGGCGTGGAGCAGGTCGAGGTCGGTGACGACGGCGGGGTGGAGGGTGATGGTGGTGTGGCGGGTCGGGAGCCATTGCCGGGCCTGTTCGCCGGCGAGGGCGACGAGGATGCTGCGGGCGCAGCCGAGCTGGTTGTTGATGGAGCGGGTCTGGGCGCCGGTGGGCCAGAGGGCGGCTTCCAGGTCGGTGCGGGTGCGGCCGCGGTGGGTGGCGAGCCAGGCGAGGACTTCCAGGGTGCGTTCGCGGGCAAGGTCGCGTGAGGGTCGGCGGCCGTCGCGGGCGACGACGGCCAGGGGGCCGAGGAGGCCGATCATCACCTGCCAGTCGGGGCCGGTGTAGGGG
>NZ_CDXDOS010000208.1:0-6086 GCF_978021245.1 Frankia sp. CoBUL1 | reverse complement strand
GTGCCGGGGGAAGGCGTGCCGGGGGAAGGCGTGGTGAAGTCGGGCCCGGCGCCGGCGGGCCGGCCCGGGGTGGACCGCTGCGTGGTCATACCCGCACCCACTGCCGCGGGTCCGGAACGAACGAGACGACCAGCCGGTCGTCACGCAGCCGGGCGGTGCTCACGTTGCAGCGACGCAACGCCGCGGGCAGCGGAACGGCCCGCCGGTACGACCCCACGGTCACCACCAGGTCATCACCCAGCCGGGCCAGATCGATCTGGGAACTGTCGACGAACGGCAGGCCGAAGGACAGCGCGAACCCGTCCTCGGTGCGTTCCACCCGCGGCTGGCCGCTCGGGCCGATGAGCGGCTCCCCGAGAACACTCCCCGGATCGAGCTCACCGTAGGTCGCCGCGCCGAAAGCGGCCAGCTCCTCCAGGCCGATCGGTTCGCCCGCCCGGTAGCCGACCGGGAGGACGGGGGTGGGCATGAAGGCCGCGGTGATGTCGGCGAGCTGCTCGCGGTGAACGGCGGCCCACCCCGCCCGCCAGGCGTCCGCGTTCGCCGGCGGAAAGATCCGGTTGACGACGACGCCGTCCAGAGTGAACCCGTGCAGCGACAGCGCCGTAAAGCTGCCGCGGGCCGCGGCGAGCGCCGAGCTCTCGGGGGTCGCCACCAGCCGGACGCTGGTGGTGGCGTGGTCGGTGAGGATCGCGCGCAGGTCGACCGCCGCCCGGTGCAGGCGGGAGACGGTGTCGTAGGCGGGGGCCGCCAGCGCACTCCACCGCCCGCCGAGCGCCGCCGCCCAGCCGAAACCGGGTCGCAGCCAGCGCGCGAAGGCACCGTCGGGCGGCAGCAGCCGGCGGCAGTACCACGACAGCGTCTCGGGAAAGGCCAGCAGCCGCACCAGCGCCGCCGCCGGGCCTCCGTCGACCACCACCAGGTCGTAGTTCTCGCTGGTGAGACCGTCACGCAGTTCGAGCAGCGTCAGGGTCTCGACGGCCCCCGGCAGGAAGGCCAGCTCCTCCAGGTCGAACGGATCGACGTTGATGGCCGGCCAGGTGCCCGCCAGCACCTCGCGTACGGCCGGCCACCGGGTCTCGACCGCGCGGCGCAGGTCGACCTGTTGGCCGTGCAACCCCGGTTCAAGCTCGGTCGGCTCGGCGCCGATCGGGTGGTCGAGCGCGCAGGCGAGCCCCGCGGCCGGGTCGACCGACAGCACGAGGGTCCGGTGACCCCGTTGGGCGGCGAGGATCGCGGTCGCCGCTGCCACCGTGGTGGTACCGCCGCCGCCCTTCCCCGTGAAGAGCACACACCGCACGTGCGCTCAGCTCTCGACGTACTTCTTGAGGTCCTTGAGAGCGGCCTCCACGATGCCGCTCTGCACCTTCCGCCGGAGCAGACCAGGAATCTTGATCTTCGTCTCGGCGGTGAGGTCGTAGGTCACCTCAGTGCTACCGTCACCCAGGTCGCGCAGGGTGTAGCTGCCGTCCTGCGACGACATCGCCTGGCCCTCGACCATGCTCCAGACGACCTGATCGTCGCCCTTCCAGGTGTACTCGTTGACGAACTCGTCCTTGATGACGACGGCGTTGATCCGAAACCGGGCACGCCGGGGACGGCCGTCCGGGCCCACATCGAGGATCTCGGCCTCCTCGATCTGGCCGATCCAGGTCGGATACGCGGAGATGTCGGCGATCGCCCCCATCACCGCGGCGGGCCGGGCGTTGATGACGACCGTCGATCGGGCGTGGTCCGCCATGGCAGACAGCACCTCCACATTCTTCGAGCGCGGCTGAAGAGCACGGCGTCGCCGGCCCACCGGCAACCCGGATCTCTCCGGGGCCCGGGAACAATCCCCGACCGATCGCCTGAGGCTACCGGAACACCGAGCGCGCCCGGCCGAGCGGCCGGCTACCACTTGAGAACGAAGGGCGTCCCCCGAGCATGGAAATGTCCGACGTTCACGCAGCGTGTGCCGTCGATCTCCAGGCTGGCCGTCAACGGCTGGTGCACATGCCCGAAGAGCACGTAGCGCGGCCGGGTCGCGTGAATGGCTTCGAGGATCGCCACACTGCCGCGCTCGAAGCGGCGTGCCTCGATGTCGTAGACCAGCTCGGGGATGTGCGGGGGGATGTGGCAGCACAGGACGTCGACCTCGCCCACCGCGGCGACCTTGGCTGCGAAGGCGTCGTCGCCAATCTCGTAGGGGGTGCGCATCGGGGTCTGCAGCCCCCCGCCGACGAAGCCGAACCGCAACCCCCCGATCGTGGTGGTCTGCCCGTCCAGCAGGGTGACGCCGTCGCGCAGGTACTCGGGATACAGGTGCGGCAGATCGACGTTGCCGAAGGTCAGGTAGGTCGGGGTCGGGAACGCCGCGAACAGCGCCTCGTACTGACGGCGGATGGCCGCCTCCACGATCTGCGTGCGGTCCCCGCCCAGGCTCGCCCACAGCGTCCGGGACCATTCCCGGGCCTCGTCGAACCGCTGGGCGTTACGCAACTCGATCATGCGACCCACGGCCTCGGCGCCGAACAGGTCGCCCATGATGCCCCGGCCGTGATCGTGGTAGTCGATGAAGAGGATGAGATCCCCCAGGCACACGAACGCGTCGGCCCCCTCGCCCGCCGCTGCCAGCACATCCGCCCGCCCGTGCACGTCGCTGACCACGTGGACCCGCATGGCTGGAAGCTTAGGCGCCGACAGGGGTCCGTCGCCCCTACTCGAACGGTCCATCCGGCCGATGAGGGATGCCGTGCGGATCCCGGGCATATCTCAGGACGTATCCCCGGCGGTCGCGCTCACCGGCGACGATCACCGGCGACGATCACCGGCCGGACACCGTCGAAGGGAACCCTTTGCCCCCCGCAAGGTCGCAAACCGCCTGCCCGGAGGCTAACGTCTGATGCCCTGGCCTGGCCTTCCGTTCTTCCGTTGTTCCGTGGCGTCGTCCTCCGGCGCGCACAAGCCATCTGGTAGGAGTAGCAGTGCGCGAGTACACCTCCCCGCCCCTGGTCACCATCGCCGACGATGCGACCCTGACGGACGCCGTGTTCCGCAACGCGGCGGCATATCCGGACAGTACGCTTATCCAACACAAGATCGACGACGAGTTCGTCGGCATGACCGTCCGCGAGTTCCACGATCACGTCGTGGCCACCGCCCGGGGCTTCATCGCCCGCGGGGTGCGGCCCGGGGACCGCGTCGGTCTGGCGAGCCGGACCCGGTTCGAGTGGACGATTGTCGACTACGCGACGTGGCTGGCCGGAGCTGTCTGCGTGCCGATCTACGAGACCTCCAGCCCGGGCCAGATCGAGTGGATCCTGCGGGACGCCGGCGTCGAGGTTCTCGTGGTCGAAAACGACGAGCTCGCCGAGCGGGTCGCACAGGTACGCGACGGCGTCCCCGCGCTGCGGGAGGTCCTCGTCATCGAGCACGGGGCGCTGGCCGGTCTCGCCGTGGACGGCGCAGGCATCGCGCCGGAGCGGCTGACGGCGGCCCGGGCGTCCGTCAACGCCGACAGCCTCGCGACGATCATCTATACCTCGGGGACCACCGGCCAACCGAAGGGCTGCGAGATCACCCATCGCGCCCTGCTGTTCACCGCCGAGGCGGCCATCGCCACGCTGCCCGAGCTGTTCACGCCCGGTGCGTCCACACTGCTGTTCCTCCCGCTGGCGCACGTGTTCGCCCGCATGCTCCAGGTGGGCGTGGTCCAGGGGGCGTTCACCCTCGCCTACACCCCGGACTCGCGGACCCTGCTGCCCGATCTCGCCAAGGTGCGCCCGACCTTCCTGCTCTCCGTGCCCCGGGTGTTCGAGAAGGTGCACGCCGGGGCACGCCACAAAGCGCACGCCGAGGGCAGAGGTTGGATCTTCGACGCCGCCGAGAACACCGCGGTCGCCTACAGCCGGGCTCTCGACGGCGGCGGCCCCGGCCTGCTCCTGCGGCTGCGGCACCGGCTGTTCGCCGCACTGGTCTACGGCAAGCTCCAGGCGGCGCTCGGTGGGCGGGCCCGCTACGCGGTCAGCGGCGGGGCGCCGCTGGGTGAACGCCTCGGCCACTTCTTCCGCGGGATCGGGTTCACGGTGCTCGAGGGCTACGGTCTGACCGAGACCAGCGCGCCGGCCGCGGCGAACCGGCCGGGCAACGTCCGCATGGGCACCGTCGGCCTGCCCTTTCCCGGCGTGACGATCGCCATCGCCGATGACGGGGAGATCCTCATCCGCGGTCCCCTGCTGTTCCGCGGCTACCGCAACAACGAGCTCGCGACGAAGGAGGCGCTCGACGCCGAGGGCTTCCTGCACACCGGCGACCTCGGCGGCCTCGACGCCGACGGCTTCCTGCGGATCACCGGCCGCAAGAAGGAGCTGCTGGTCACCGCCGGTGGGAAGAACATCGCACCGGCGCCGCTGGAGCACATCATCCAGTCCCATCCCCTGGTCAGCCAGGCAATGCTGATCGGGGACCGGCGGCCCTTCGTCGCCGCCCTCGTCACGCTCGATCCCGAAGCGTTCGACCGGTGGCGGTCCTCGGCGGGCAAGCCGGCCGGCGCGACGGTTGCCGACCTGATCGACGACGCCGGCCTGCGCACCGAGATCCAGAATGCGATCGACGCCGCGAACGCGACAGTGTCGCACGCCGAGAGCATCAAGAAGTTCGCGATCCTGCCGCAGGACTTCACGGTGGAGACCGGCGAGCTCACCCCGAGCCTGAAGGTGCGCCGCTCGCTGGTGCTCGACCGGTTCAGCCAGGCGGTGGAGGACATCTACGCCACCCCGCGCTGACCGTCCGGGCCGGCGAGCAGCGTGCGCAGGTCCTGCGCGAGGACGTCCCACCGCCAGCGCAGCTCGACCCACGCCCGCCCCGCGGCACCCATCGACGCCGCTCGGTCGGGGTCGGCAAGAAGATCACTGATGGTCGTCACGACCTGCGCCAGATCGGTACCGTCGATCACGATGCCGGTGTGCTGGTGCAGGACGGCGTCGGGGGAACCCCCACTGCGGCCGGCCACCACCGGCAGGCCGGTCGCCGACGCCTCGAGGAAGACGATGCCGAGCCCCTCGACCTCCAGGCCGGCGAGGCGGGAGCGGCAGGGCATCGCGAACACATCGCCCGCCGCATAGTGCGCCGGCAGTTCCTCCCACGGCACCGAACCAGTCATGATCACATGCTCGGCGACGTCGTTCTCCCGGGCGAGCCGTTCAAGGTCACCCCGCCGGGGACCGCCGCCGACGATCAGCAGCGCAGCGTCCGGTACGCGGCGCCGTACCATGGGCAGCGCCCTGATCAGCATGTCCTGGCCCTTGCGGGCGACCAGCCGGCTTACGCACACCACCACCCGGCGGCCCGTCAGCCCGTGGCGCCGGCGCATCTCTTCGCGCCCGTGACCGGGGTGGAACAGCGAGGGGTCGACTCCGCTGGGCAGCCGGGCGAAGGTGGGATGGCCACCGAAGGCGGGCCGGATCCGGGCCCGGGTGTAGTCGGTCAGATAGGTGATGACGTCGGCGGCGGTGCCGATGCTGTGCAACACCTGACGCGCCCCCGGCAGCGCCGCCCAGCCGACCTCGTGACCATGGGTGCTCGCGACCATCCTGCGCATGGCCGTGTCGCGGCGCAGCCAGGCTCCAAGCAGCCCGAGCGGTGCCGCGGCGCCGAACCACATCGTGTCGCATCCCTCCGCCCGGGCGATCTCTCTGGCTCGGCGCAGGACGTCCGGTGTCGGCAGCATCAGCGACGTGGTGTGCCGCACGACCGGGAAGTTCTGTTCGGCGTCGAAGGCGGCGGCGTTCTTCCAGGCCGGGGCGTAGACGACGATCTCGCCCTCGGGCAGCCGCGAGGCGAAGTTGTGCACGTAGGCCTGGATCCCGCCGGGACGGGGCGGGAAATCGTTCGTGACGGCCAGCACGCGCATCCGTTCATATTCTCCCACGGTCCCACCGCGTTTTCCCACGGCCCCACCGACGCCCGCGCCGGCATCCCCCGGCCGGGCGGGCTAGCCCTGTCTTCCGCACATGGGGTTTCGATGCGTTGACCGGCCCGGCTGTCGATCATGGTGGTCGGGTGGGGTCGACGCCGAGGATGTCGAGGAGGTGCTGGTGTAGGGC
>NZ_CDXDOS010000207.1:0-6166 GCF_978021245.1 Frankia sp. CoBUL1 | reverse complement strand
AGGGGAGCAAGACACGGTCCAGGGACCGCAGACCGTGCTCAGGTCCCCAAAATTCGCCGGGCGAAGAGTCGTCGCCACCGCCCGACGGGCCGGAGGAACGCAACGCTGCCGGGACAGCTGTGCCCTAGGCTTGACGACGTGTGGAAAGGCAGCTCTTGAATCCTCCCGCCACGCCGCCGCAGCAGCCGTCACCGCCGGCAGACCCGGTGCCACCGGCAGAGCTGTCCGCGCGGCTGACCGGGTTGTCTCCTCGCGACGCCCATCGGCTGGGCCGACGGCTCGCCGAGAGCCGGCGCACCCGCGAGCCCGCCGCGCGCCAGCGGGCCCTACAGGCCATCGCCGCCGAGGTGGAGCGGGCATCGCTACGGGTGGAGCGGCGCCGGGCCAGCGTTCCGACGCTCGACTACCCCGACATCCTTCCGGTCACCCAGCGCAAGGACGAGATTCTCGCCGCGATCCGGGATCATCAGGTGGTCGTCGTCGCCGGGGAGACCGGGTCCGGCAAGACCACTCAGCTACCGAAGATCTGCCTGGAGCTCGGCCGCGGGGTCCGGGCGATGATCGGGCACACCCAGCCGCGCCGAATCGCCGCGCGTACCGTCGCCGACCGCATCGCGGAGGAACTGCGCACCCCGGCTCCCCAGATGGGCGGCATCGTCGGCTACCAGACCCGGTTCACCGACCAGGTGCACGAGAACACGCTGGTCAAGCTCATGACGGACGGCATCCTGCTGGCCGAGATCTCCTCCGATCGCCAGCTGCGCCGCTACGACACGCTCATCATCGACGAGGCGCACGAGCGCAGCCTCAACATCGACTTTATCCTCGGCTACCTGCGGTCGCTGCTCCCCCGCCGGCCGGATCTCAAGATTGTCATCACCTCCGCGACGATCGAGACGGCCCGGTTCTCCGCCCACTTCGCGGGTGCCCCGGTCATCGAGGTGTCCGGGCGCACCTATCCGGTCGAGGTCCGCTACCGCCCGCTCGTCCCGGCGGCCGGCGGACCAGCCGGCGGCCCAGCCGGCGCGCGGAGGACCGGCAGGGAGAACGGCGAGGCCGAGCGCGACCAGACCCAGGCCATCAGCGAGGCGGTCGACAAACTGTGCGCGGAGGGCCCGGGCGACATCCTGGTGTTCCTCAGCGGCGAACGGGAGATCCGCGACACCGCCGAGGCACTCACCCGCGAGCAGCGGCCGAACACCGAGATCGTGCCGCTCTACGCCCGCCTGTCCGCCGGCGAGCAGCACCGGGTGTTCCAGCCGCACACCGGACGGCGGGTGGTCCTGGCCACCAACGTCGCCGAGACCTCGCTGACCGTGCCGGGAATCCATTATGTGATCGACCCGGGCACCGCCCGGATCTCCCGCTACAGCCACCGCACCAAGGTGCAGCGGCTGCCCATCGAACCGATCTCGCAGGCCTCCGCCAACCAGCGCAAGGGGCGCTGCGGGCGGACCGCCGACGGCATCTGCATCCGCCTCTACAGCGAGGAGGACTTCGCCGGCCGGCCGGAGTTCACCGATCCGGAGATCCTGCGGACGAACCTGGCCTCGGTCATCCTGCGGATGGCCGACCTTGGCCTCGGCGAGATGGCCACGTTCGGGTTCCTCGATCCACCCGACCCCCGCCAGATCAGCGACGGCGAACTGCTCCTCGCCGAGTTGGGGGCGTTCGACGCCACCGCGTCCGATCCCCGTCACCGGATCACTCCCCTCGGCCGGCGGCTGGCGCAGATCCCGGTGGATCCCCGGCTGGCCCGCATGGTGCTCGCCGCCGACGAGCAGGGCTGCCTGCGCGAGGTGCTCGTCATCGCCGCCGCGCTCGCGATCCAGGATCCCCGGGAGCGCCCGGTCGAGCACCAGCAGGCGGCCGACGCCCGCCACGCCCGGTTCGCGGACCCGACCTCGGACTTCCTGGCGTACCTGAACCTGTGGAACTACCTGCGCGACGCCCGCGGCGAGCTGTCGGCCAACCAGTTCCGGCGGATGTGCCGCACGGAGTTCCTCAACTACCTGCGCATCCGGGAATGGCAGGACGTGCACGGCCAGCTCGCCGCGGTGGTCCGCGGCCTGGGGCTCACCCCCCGGGACGATAGCTCCGGCGCGGCCGATCCACGAACCGATCCACGAACCGTGCACCGGGCCCTGCTGACCGGGCTGCTGTCGCACATCGGTCGTTACGACCCGGAGCGCCGGGAGTACGCCGGCGCCCGCGGCGGCCGCTTCGCGCTCTGGCCGGGCTCCGTCCTGGCCCGGCGGTCGAACCGTGCCGAGCGCACCGGGCCGACAGCCACGTCGGCGAACCCGGCAGCCGCGCTGGCGGACCCGGGGGACCCGGCGGGCGAGGACGCGCCGAAGCGGCCGTCCGGACCACCCGCCTGGGTGATGGCCGCCGAGCTGGTGGAGACCTCCCGGCTGTGGGGCCGCACCGCCGCGCGGATCGACCCGGACTGGATCGAGCCGCTCGCCGCCCACCTGGTGCATCGCACGTACAGCGAACCGCGCTGGTCGCGCCGGCAGGGCGCGGTGCTCGCCGACGAGAAGGTGACCCTGTACGGGGTGACGATCGTCGCCTCCCGGCCGGTCCAGTACAGCCGGATCGACCCGGTCCTGTGCCGGGAGCTGTCTCTCCGGCACGCGCTGGTCGAGGGTGACTGGCAGACCCGCCACACTTTCTTCCACGCCAACCGGGAGCTGCTCGCCGACGTCGAGGAGCTGGAGCACCGGGCCCGGCGGCGCGACATCGTCGTCGACGACGAGACGCTGTTCCATTTCTACGACGAGCGCATCCCCGCGGACATCGTGTCCGCCCGGCACTTCGACGCCTGGTGGCGCAAGGCGCGCCGGACGACCCCGGACCTGCTCGACTTCCCGCGCTCGATGCTCGTCACCGCGGACGCCACGGGAATCACCGAGGCCGACTACCCCGACGTCTGGCAGGCGGGCGACCTCGCGCTGCCGCTGAGCTACCAGTTCGAACCGGGCTCGGCGGCCGACGGGGTCACCGTGCACATCCCGCTGGCCGTGCTGAACCAGGTCGGCGCCGAGGGCTTTGAATGGCAGGTGCCGGGGCTGCGCGAGGAGCTCGTCACCGCCCTCATCCGGGCGCTGCCGAAGGCGGTGCGGCGCAGCTTCGTCCCGGCGCCGAACTACGCCAAGGCGGTCCTGGCGAACATCACGCCACGCCAGGCGCCCCTGCTCACCGCGGTGGAACACGAGCTGCGCCGGATGGGCGGGCCGGAGATCCTGCGCGATTCCTGGTCGCTGGCGGGTGTGCCGGATCACCTGCGGTTCACCTTCCGGGTGGAGGACGCCAGCGGGCGGGTGCTGGCCGAGGGCAAGGACCTCGACGCCATCAAGGAGCGGCTGCGCCCGAGGACCCGGGAAGCCGTCGCCGCCGCGGCGGACGGCCTCGAGCGGGCCGGCCTGCGGGCGTGGGGGGACCTCGGCACCCTGCCGAAGGTCGTCGAGCTGCGCCGCGGCGGCAACGTGGCGGGCGGCCACGTGGTGAAGGCGTTCCCGGCGCTGGTCGACGAGGGCGGTTCGGTCGCGGTGCGGGCCGCCGACACCGAGGCCGAACAGCGCCAGCTGATGTGGGCCGGCACCCGGCGCCTGGTGCTGCTGGGCGTCCCCTCCCCGGTGCGCGGCCTCAACGCCCGGCTGTCGAACGCCGCGAAGCTGGCCCTGAGCCACAACCCGCACCGCGACGCCGCCGACCTGCTGGACGACTGCGTGCGGGCCGCCGCCGACCGGTTGATCGCCGCGGCCGGCGGGCCCGCCTGGGACGAAGCGGGCTTCACCGCGCTGCTCGCCGCGGTACGCGCGGGACTGCCCGAGGCCGCCTTCGAGGTGGTCCGCGAGGTTCAGCAGGTGCTCGGCCTCGCCCACGCGGTCGATCTGGCGCTGCGCGAGCTGCGTGCCCCGGCGGTGGCGGCGTCGGTGGCCGACGCGCGCGACCAGCTCACCTCGTTGATCTACCGGGGATTCGTCACCGACACCGGGGCCGACCGGCTGGCGGACCTCGTCCGCTACCTGACCACGCTGGAACGGCGACTGGAGCGGCTGCCCCGCGATCCCGGGCGGGACAGGCTCAACACCGCGACCGTCGGGCGCGTCCAGGACGCCTATCGGGAGCTGCTCGCCGCCGTCCCCGCCGGCCGGGAGCCGGCGCCCGAGATCCGGCGCCTCCGCTGGATGATCGAGGAGCTGCGGGTGAGCCTGTTCGCGCAGAGCCTGCGCACCCCGTACCCGGTTTCCGAGGAACGCGTCTACCGGGCGATCGACGCCATCCTCGGTTAATCCGTTTCGGTGACTATGCCATGCTGGGACGGTGACCGGCGGGGGCGATGGGCACGGCGCTCCCGACTGTTTCGTGTCGTACGCGGACGACGGGCGGGCCTGGGCCGAATGGATCGCCGGGACGTTGGAGGATGCCGGCTACCAGGTCCTGCTTGAGTCCTGGGCGCCGGCGGGGACGCATCGGGTGGGGTGGCTGGACCGGGCGGTGAGCCAGGCCCGGCACACGATCGCGGTGGTCTCCGACGGCTACCTGCGCTCCTCGCCCGCGGTCGCCGAATGGGCGGCGGCGTGGTCGGCCGACCCGACCGGAGGCGAACGCCGGCTGCTGGTGACCAGGGTGGCGGACCGGCCGCTGCCCGGTCTGCTGGGCCAACTCGTCCCGGTCGACCTGTTCGACCGCAGCGAGATCGCCGTCCGAGCCAGCCTGCTCGCGGCCCTGCGCGGCGACCGGCCACAGCCGGAACAGCCGCCGGGCTTCCCCGGCCGGCGGGGGATCTTCCCGCCGGAGCTGCCGGCGGTGTGGAACGTGCCGGACCAGCCGGCCCGGTTCGTCGGCCGGACGGCCGCGCTCGCCCGGCTCGACGAGGCGCTGTCCCGCTCGCCGCTGGTCACCGAGTACGCCCGCCAGCACCGGGCGGATCTCGACGCCGTGTGGTGGGTGCCGGCGGAACGCCCCGAGCTGATCGGCGAGCGGGTGCGCGAGCTCGCCCCGGCGGTGGGCCTGCCCGGCCACGCGGAACCGGCCGCCGTGATCGCGAACCTCGGCCGGGCCGACGGCCGCTGGCTGATCGTGCTCGACGACGCCGCCGACGCCGACACGCTGCCGGACTGGCTGCGGCCCACCGAACCCGGCCGGCTGCTACTGACCTCCCGCAACCCCGGCTGGGACCATCTCGGCCCGGTCGTGCCGGTCGGGCCGATGGACCGGGCCGAGTCCGTCACCCTGCTCGCCGGCCGGCTGCCCGCCGTCGAACGGACGGTCGCCGACCGGATCGCCGAGCGGCTCGGGGACCACCCGCTCGCCCTCGACCAGGCCGCCCACCGCATCAGTACCGGCCGCACCCCCGCCGAGACCTACCTTCAGGTGTTAATCGACCGGCCGGAGGTCCTCCTGGCGCAGGGGGAGGTGAGCGGGCGGCCCGGGGCCACCGCCCCCACCCTCTGGGACGAGCCGATCCGCCGGCTCGACGCCGAGGCACCGGCCGCCGGCCACCTGCTGCGGATCGTCGCGCACGGCGACAACGAACCGATCCCGATCCGGCTGTTCACCGCCGAGCCGGACGTGATCCCCGATGCCGGGCTGCGGGCGGCGACCCGCTCGCCCTCGCCGACACCGTCGGCGTCCTGGAGCGGTACGGCCTGGCCCACCGCGACGCGGACACCGTGACGATGCACCGGCTGGTGCGGGCCGCCGTGCACACCCACACCGGCCCCGACCAGGCCGACGAGATCGTCGCGACCATGGCCCGGATGCTGCGCGCGTCGCTGCCCGACGCCGTCACGGCCAACCCGGAAGCCTGGCCCGCCTGGCGGGAGCTGCTCCCGCATACGCTCGCCGTGCTCGACGCCACCGCCGAGCGTCCGGAGGCCGACGGTCCGGAGGCCGCCTGGCTGGCGGAACGCTCGGCGGCCTACCTGCTCGAGCAGGGCCGAGCCGACCAGGCCCTCCCCCTCGCGGCCCGCGCCCTGGCCGCCCGCGAGCGGCTCGACGGCCCGGCGCACGTCGACACCCTGGCCTGCCGGGAGACCCTCGCGCGGGTCGCCCGCGGCGCCGGACGGATCGACGCCGCCGGCCGCCTGGCCGAGCGCACCGTCGCCGACCGCGAACGCATCCTCGGCCCCGAACACCCCGACACCCTGGTCAGTCG
>NZ_CDXDOS010000206.1:0-6202 GCF_978021245.1 Frankia sp. CoBUL1 | reverse complement strand
CGCGGAAAGGCTCACTGTCATACCACTTTTCCGGGTCGCGAACCGTAAGAATCACTCGAGCCGACGGGTAGTGGTCGGCGAGCTCCCGCCAGAACCGGGCGCCCGGCCAATCGACTGTCGATCTGTACTGGCCGTACAGCGAGTCCCAGTCCACAGGAGCGCCTTCAGCGGCACTCGTCCATGCGGCAATGGTCTCTCGGTGCGCGAGGACCTCGTCCATGTGATGACAAGGGCCGTAACCGAGCTGTTCGAGGGCCAACTTGAGCGAAAGCGTTCCGGTGCGCCCGAAGCCCGCACCAATGATGTTGATCATTTCCCTCCTCCGTAGACAACGGATGCAACATTAACGACCATTCCGTTGCGAATCCAGAGGGAATTTTGATAATCTATCATCCTGGTAGGGATTGTGTAGTTGCAAGTACCCCAACTTCCCGCACCCGGTTGTCCGGTGTAGTTTTATGGAGGATTCAGGATTCAGGATTCACCACGGCACCGCGGCCAGGCGGGCACGGCCCCCGCCGGGGATAGCGGACACGCGGGCAGCGGCCCCGCCGCCGGGTCAGCTGCCGCCGCCACTGCCGCCGGTGACCTCGATGTGCCTGGGCTGACTCTTCCTGGACTTGGCGAGCCGGATCGTCAGCACCCCGTCGTCCAGCGACGCACTGACCGACTCCGGGTCCACCTCGCCCGGCAGCACGATGCGATGTTCAAACCTGCCCACCCGGCGGGTCTGGCGGCGTAGCACGCCCTTCCGTTCCCGCTCCTTGGTCTCACCGGTGACCCGAAGCTCGTTATCCCGCAGGTCGATCGAGACATCGCGGCCGCGCACCCCGGGGAGTTCGAGTTCAACGATGTAGGCATCGTCGGTCTCCTCGATGTCGACCGGGACGACGGTGGCGGCCAGCAGTCCCACCGGTCGGCCTTCCGCGCCACCGACGACCTCATCGAGCAGGCTTCCCATCCGGGTCCAGGCGTCCTCGATCTCCCGGAACGGATCCCACCTGATCACCGGGACCGGACGTTGGCTGCTTCGCACCGGAAATGCCATGAGGTTCCTCCACCCGTCAGTATCATTTCGACATCATTCGATTCGACCACACAATCAGCTGTTATCGGCCAAATACTTCCATCGCCGTCTCCCTGGTCGTCGGCGGGTAAATCGGCCGCGGCGGGAAACACTGACCACTGCTTCGGGGTTGTTCCGCAACCGCCGCAACGGTGAACAACCGGCGCGACCTCCCCGGAGACGGCCACCGCCTGGGCACACAGCACCCGGGCAGGTGTGGAGGCCGCGAAGCACGGCGGTCCCGCCATCCCCTCGAATCAGTTTTCCTCATCAAGACGAGCCGGCGGGACCCTGGCCCTGTCCGCTGACGGACAATGAACCCAAAGTCCTTCTACCCAGCTCCGCCCGCACGAAACCACAACCGGGCGACGGTGCGGGCATCGCGGCATCCCGCTCTGCCCCGGCTGGTCGCGCGGCTGAACGCACTCCCAGGGGCTCCCCGAGCACCTCGGCAACCAGCCCGCGATCGTGACCACGCTGCAGGAATGGCATGACATCCTCGCGGCTGTCAGCCGGCAACCCGCCGAGACGGATCCGCTGCCAGTGGATCCGCTGCCAGTGGCACAGTGGCGTGCGCTCGCGGCCGGCCTGCCGCATTCCCCGGAGCCCGCCGAGGGCGCGCGTCAGACCACCGCGGCCGGCACCGGGGCAAGGGCGAGACCCGTCCCCGGCAGGGCGGCCCGCACCTCGGCGGCGAGCAGGTTCCAGTCCGTCACGCGGGCCGAGGTCGAGCGGTAGGCAAGGCCGACGCACCGGTGCGGCGCGGGCCGACGGAACGTGGCGACGGCCAGGCCCCGCCCCTCGCCGACCTCGACTCCGACAGCGGCGGCGGGGACGAGGGTCAGCCCCAGGCCACCGGCGACCATCTGGACGATCGTCGACAGGCTCGCCGCACGCAGGGTGGAACGCTCCCGTGCCCCCGCCTCCCGGCAGACCTCGAGTGCCTGGGCCCGGAAGCAGTGCCCGTCCTCCAGCAGGAGCAGATCCTGCCCGCCGATGGCGGCGACCGGCACGGCGGCGCCACCCGCCAGCGGGTGCTCCGCGGGGGTGACGAGGACAAAGTCCTCGTCGTACAGCGGGATCTCGGCTGTCCCCGGCTCATCGGTGGGCAGAGCGAGCAGCGCGAGATCGAGCGCACCGCCGCGCAGCTCCGCCAGCAGGGTGGCCGTCTGAGACTCCCGCAGCCGCAGCCGCAGCCGCGCCTGCGGCCACCGTTCCCGCAGCGTCGGCAGCAGCTGTGGGAGCAGGTAGGGGGCCACCGTGGGGATGACTCCAAGACGGATGTCACCGACCAGGGGTTCCCGGGCCCGGATGGCCAGTTCACCGATGTCGTCGACGGCACCCAGTATCCCCCGGGCCCGCCGGACGATCTCCTCCCCGAGCCCGGTGAGCAGGACGCTGCGGGTGGTGCGTTCCACGAGCTGGACGCCCAGGGTGCGCTCGAGCGCCGCCACCGCGCTGGACAGCGTCGGCTGGCTGACGTTCAGGGCCGCCGCGGCGCGGCCGAAGTGCCGGTGATCGGCCACTCCGACGAGGGCGCGCAGCTGGGCCAGGGTCGGGTGCGGACTAGCCATAGATTGAGGCTATCAAAGTTGCGGAATTTTTCGATTTCTCTTCCGAGTCGCCGACCGTGACAGTGTGACAGTTGTGACAGTGGAGTCATCCCTGCGCGGCTTCTCGATCGACGAGGCCGTCAACGAGGCCATCAACGACGGCCGCGGCCATCTACTGGGGCCGGCGCCCCGGCTGTTCCACCGCACGCGTTCCTGATCGCTCCTGATCCGTCTATGCCCGGAGGGTCCCATGTCCGAGAACCATGACGCAGTCGTGTACAACACGAACGCGGAGAACGGCGGTGGCTGCCCGGTCGCGCACGGGCGCGCCCCGCACCCCACCCAGGGCGGCGGAAACCGCGGCTGGTGGCCGAACCGGCTCAACCTGAAGATCCTCGCCAAGAACCCCGCCATGGCCAACCCCCTCGGCGGGGAGTTCACCTATGCCGAGGCCTTCCGGACCCTCGACCTCGCCGCCGTGAAGCAGGACATCGCGGCGGTGCTGACTACCTCGCAGGCCTGGTGGCCGGCCGACTACGGTCACTACGGCCCGTTCATCATCCGGATGGCGTGGCACAGCGCGGGTACCTACCGCATCAGCGACGGCCGCGGTGGTGCGGGTGCCGGCCAGCTGCGTTTCGCTCCCCTCAACAGCTGGCCGGACAACGCGAACCTCGACAAGGCTCGCCGCCTGCTGTGGCCGGTCAAGAAGAAGTACGGTCAGAAGATCTCATGGGCCGATCTGATGATCCTCGCCGGCAACGTCGCCCTGGAGTCGATGGGCTTCGAGACCTTCGGCTTCGCCGGCGGCCGGGTGGACGTCTGGGAGCCTGACGAGGACGTCTACTGGGGCCCCGAGACCACCTGGCTCGACGACGAGCGCTACACCGGCGACCGGGAGCTCGAGAATCCCCTCGCCGCCGTCCAGATGGGTCTCATCTACGTCAACCCGGAGGGCCCGAACGGCAACCCGGACCCGATCGCCGCGGCGCGCGACATCCGCGAGACGTTCCGCCGGATGGCGATGAACGACGAGGAGACGGTCGCCCTGATCGCCGGCGGCCACACCTTCGGCAAGACCCACGGCGCGGCCAACCCGGACGAGCACCTCGGCCCGGAGCCCGAGGGCGCCCCCATCGAGGAGCAGGGCTTCGGCTGGACGAGCACCTTCGGCACCGGCAGGGGTGGGGACACGATCACCAGCGGGCTTGAGGGTGCGTGGACGAACACCCCGGTGAGCTGGGACAACAGCTTCTTCGAGATCCTGTTCAGCTACGAGTGGGAGCTGACGAAGAGCCCCGCCGGTGCGAACCAGTGGAAGCCGAAGGACGGTGCCGGTGCCGGCACCGTCCCCGACGCCCACGACGCGGCGAAAAGCCACGCCCCCACGATGCTGACGACGGACCTCGCCCTCCGGTTCGACCCGATCTACGAGCCCATCTCGCGGCGCTTCCTGGAGAATCCGAGCGCGTTCGCGGACGCGTTCGCCCGGGCGTGGTTCAAGCTGACGCATCGTGACCTGGGGCCGGTCGCGCGCTACCTCGGCCCGGAGGTCCCGACCGAGACGCTGCTGTGGCAGGACCCACTCCCGGCGGTGGCCCACGAGCTCATCGACGCCGCGGACGTCGCCACTCTCAAGGGTCAGATCCTTGCCTCGGGTCTGTCGGTCTCCCAGCTGGTCTCCACCGCGTGGGCGTCGGCCTCGACGTTCCGCGGTGGTGACAAGCGCGGCGGCGCCAACGGTGCGCGCATCCGCCTCGAACCACAGCGCGGCTGGGAGGTCAACGAACCCGACCAGCTGGCGGCGGTCCTGCGCACGCTGACGAGAATCCAGGAGGCCTTCAACGCCGCCCAGACCGGCGGCAAGCAGGTCTCACTCGCCGACCTGATCGTGCTCGCCGGTGGTGTTGCCGTCGAGCGGGCCGCCGCGGACGCCGGCTTCGACGTCGAGGTCCCCTTCGCACCGGGACGTACCGACGCGTCGCAGGAGCAGACCGACGTGGAGTCGTTCGCGGTGCTCGAGCCGACGGCGGACGGGTTCCGCAACTACCTGGGGAAGGGCCACCGCCTGCCGGCTGAGTACCTCCTGCTCGACCGGGCGAACCAGCTGACCCTGAGCGCCCCCGAGCTGACGGTCCTCGTCGGTGGTCTGCGGGTCCTGGGCGCGAACTACCAGCAGTCGCCGCTCGGCGTCTTCACCGCGACCCCCGGGTCGCTGACGAACGACTTCTTCGTCAACCTGCTCGATCTTGGCACGACGTGGAAGACGACGTCCGAGGACGCGAACACCTTCGAGGGCCGCGATGCCGCCACGGGCAAGGTCAGGTGGACCGGCAGCCGCGCCGACCTCGTCTTCGGTTCAAACTCCGAACTGCGCGCGCTCGCGGAGGTCTACGCGAGCGACGACGCGCGGGAGAAGTTCGTGCACGACTTTGTCGCGGCGTGGGTCAAGGTGATGAACCTCGACCGGTTCGACCTCGTCTGATCCTGACGTCCAGGTCGGCCCGTGCCGGGCCACCTGGACGTCCTCGGTCCCGTCGCCATGGGCCTGAGGACGTGACGGTCGAGGCGAGCTCGTCCGCCGAACAGGTGCCGGCGGCCGATCGACGTGACAGGCGTCACCAGCACCCCCATACCTTCAGATAATCGACTGATCCTGCTAGACAGAACCAGTACCCGGGGAAACCTCGACGTCGCGGTATGGTCCCGCGATGACGACCATGATCCTTTGTGATCCCGTGCCGCCCCTGCCGGAACGGCTCCCTCCCGTCGCCCAGGCCGTCCAGCCGCTGTCCCGGCCACGCTCCCCGTTCCCGTACCAAGCCGGGGTGCAACGGCTCGCGCCTTCAAAGATCTCCCTCACCGCAGCCACGCGCGGGGCGAGCGGTAGCGTGCGCGCCGCCAGCCTTCCTCTGGACACGCCTGGTGACTGGCCCGCGCGCCCACCCGAGGCACTGCAGAAACCATCGGCATCCGGTATCCTCGATCCCCTGCGGCTCTGTGCCCAGCCCTGGGGCGGCGACCGCCACGGTTCGGCGCACCGGCTGCCGTTGCACCGTTCGTCTCCCTCCCCCTCGACGCGGAGGTCGAGGCGGCGGTCACCGTGCGACGCGTAGGTCGACAACTCGCTGTAGTCGACTCCGAGCTCGGATCGGCGGGATCCCGGCCGAGTGTGCTTGTGCGTTTTCTCGTCTCGCGCCTCACCGTCCATTGACCCCTTCGAGGACGCGCTGGTCAACGCCTGTTCGAAGGACCAGACGGAGCGGGGACCGCGGCAGTCCGGTCGAGCGCGCCCGCACCCGGGCCGAGTCGGTCAGGTCGACATTTTTATTAACTCTGCGTAACAGAATGCGGAATACAACGTGGTCCTTCACCGCCCCGGACCGGAGGACCACCCCCATCGCTGCCACAATGCGACTTTGTAAGCACGGTTCGTAGTCAGACGGCACCAAAGACCACTAGCCACACATCCGACATCGCAGTCCGGAGTCTGGGGAACACCAGATTCCGGACAGCACGATCATCAGGGGGATCAAGAGATCATGACGTTAACGCATCCGACCGAGACGCCGACGAGCCGGAT
>NZ_CDXDOS010000205.1:0-6220 GCF_978021245.1 Frankia sp. CoBUL1 | reverse complement strand
GATCACGACGGACCCGCGCCTTAACTCGCCTCACCGACAGCACCCGACCGGCAACGCCGGCCGGGCATTCGGCGAGCCCTCCCACGACATCACCGAACACTTACTCCTACATCAACGAGCGGGTGAAGGAGTTCACCGCGGCGGGGCAGCCGGTCGTCAGCGTCGACACGAAGAAGAAGGAAGTTCTGGGCGACTATGCCGTCGCCGGTCGGGAGTGGCATCGCAAGGGGCAGCCGGTGCGGGTCCGCGCTCACGACTTCCCGGAGAAGGGCGCGCAGAAGGCGGTGCCGTATGGGGTCTACGACCTGGCCGCAGACTGAACTTGCCCCGGTTCCGTGCACAGGTCGGGCTTTTGAAGCTCCGGGAATTCGTGGATCCTGTACCAGCTCGATCTCTGGATCGTATCCATTCAGGATACAGGTTCCAGCACCCCTGAATGGATACCTTCCCGTCAGAGACACGGAGGCGGCCCGGTGGTTCTCGTGGTCGTTCCCGGCGCGCGCGCACGCCTGTCGTGGTCGTTCCCGGCGCGAGGCGGCAGGTCGGTGTGACCCGACACCGCCGGGGCATCCCGTCAGGGTGAGCAGACACACCCGTCGGCGTCGAACCGACAGCAGTCAAACCGACAGCAGTCGGGCTGACGGCAGTCGGGCTGACGGCAGTCGAACCGATCGGATGAGCGGGAATCGTCCGGCCGGGGGGCGCCGAGAGGACGACCGCACGCAGCCCGACCTCGACGACACGACCGCTGACGCGGTCGGCAAGCTCAGCGAGGCGCTGGAGTGGGTTGAACGGGCCCGCGGGGCGCTCTACGAATTCCATCAACTCTCCGGGCGGGCCGATCTGATCCTCGCGGAGGCGATTAGCGGTCTGGAAGACGCCGGCCACCCCCAGCTGGCTTCCTATGTGCGCCGGGAGCTGCACGGACGCAACGTCCTCGACGGGCGGTGGACCTTCCAGATCATCGAGGAGTACGACGACATCTACTACCGCCCCTTCGTTGCCGTGGACGAACAGGTCCGGCTGCGGCTCACCGGTGGGAGGCGCCACGTCCACGAGGCTCGCATGAAGGCTCAGGAGCGGGCCCGCGCCGGTCGGGACCTGTGGGGCCCGGGCGCCTGACCTACGGTCCACCGAGCGTCCACAGCGGGACGACCGGTGGACCGCGGCTCCGGGCCTGAAGGCAACCTGCCGGTGAGTTCAGGCATTCCGATGATCACAGATAGTCAGATGATCACGGCTTCAGAGCTCATGCCGACGGAGATCGCACCTCCGGCGGGCTCAGGCGTCCCGACGCTTGGCCAGGACGAGCCCGATGGCGAACAGGCCGAGGCAGATCGCGGCGAAGTACACCAGGGAGCCCCAAGGGCCGAAGGGCATCCCCTTCACCACGGGCGGCCCGTCGGAATGCTCCACCTGCCCGGCGACGATGAAGTTGTCGCCGTTGACAAACGGCAGCCAGTGCTGGATGTGGCGACCGACCCGGGGGATCGCCGGCAACAGGCTCTCCGCCAGGAACAGGTAGACGAGCATGATCACGATCGCGCCCGCCGACTGCCGGATGATCAGACCCAGAGCCAAGGCAAAGATCGCCGCGAACAGGTAGACCAGACCGACACCGAAGACGTTGCGGTACTCCTGCGCCGTGTCCAGGGCCAGGGGGGCATCCGGCCTGATCAGCTTGGCGACGCCCCAGGAAGCGAAGGCGGTGAGCTCGCCGACGGTCCCCGCGAGCAGGGCGACGACGACGGCCTTCGCGAGCAGTGCCGGCGTCCGGGTGGGCACCGCGAGGAACGTGGACCGGATCGTGCTGAAGCGGTACTCGGTGGTGACCGCCAGCGCGGCCATAACCATCATCACCACGAGGCCGAAGTTGTAGGCGAACTGGGTGACGTTCGGGGTGAGGTCGGCGAGGTCGTTATCGCTGGTCGCCGCCGCGAAGATCGAGGTCAGCCCCACGGTGAGCGCGGCCGCCAGGATCATGCACCACCACGGTGAGCGGGTCGAGAACAGCTTGATCCGCTCGACGGTGAGCAGTGTCATCGTCCAGTCCCTCCTCGTGCCGCCTCGGCCGAGGCCGACGAACCGCCACCGGCATCCACGCCACCGGCATCCACGCCACCGTCGACCGACTGGCGGGGTGTCCCGGCCAGTGGACCGGCGGCAGTTCCCGCCGGCACGGGCCCCGGCGGAGCACCTGTCGCCGACCGGCTGTCGCCCGGCCCCGGCGTCCCGGCGTGGTACTCCACCTCGCCGCCGGTCAGTTGGATGAACGCCTGCTCCAACGAGCCGCGCTGCGCCGCCAGCTCGTGCAGGACGAGCCCGATCCGACCGGCCAGCTCGCCGACCTGCTCGGTGCTGCTGTTCGACACGAGGAACGCCGCCGGACCACCGTCGCCGGCGGCGACGTCTCGAACCGCGAGGCCCTGACCGGTCAGCACGCCACGCAGCCGCTCCATCTCCGGCCCGCGGACCCGGACCGCCGACTCGGACGCCATGTCGATGAACGCATGGGTACTGGTCTGGGCGATCAGCCGCCCGCGACCGATGACGACGAGCTCCTGGGCGGTCAGCGCCATCTCGGACAGTAGATGACTAGAGACGAAGATCGTCCGGCCCTCGTCCGCAAGTCGATGCATGAACTGACGAATCCAGAGGATTCCTTCCGGGTCCAGCCCATTCACGGGCTCGTCGAAGAGAAGGACCTGCGGGTCACCCAGCAGGGCCGTCGCGATCCCGAGACGCTGTGCCATCCCGAGCGAGAAGCCACCCGCCCGCTTGCCGGCGACCGAGGTGAGCCCGACGATCTCCAGGACCTCGTCGACCCGCTTCCCGGGAATTCGGTTCGCCGCGGCCATCCACCGCAGGTGCGAGCGGGCGGAGCGGTTGGGATGCACCCATTTCGCTTCCAGCAGCGCTCCGACCTGGCGGAGTGGTTCCTTCAGCTCGGCATATCGCTTACCGTCGATACGGACCTGGCCTGCGCTCGGATTGTCGAGCCCCAGGATCATCCGCATTGTAGTGGACTTTCCCGCACCATTCGGCCCCAGGAAACCGGTCACCTTGCCTGGCTGCACCGTGAAGGACAGGTCGTTGACGGCGACCGTACGTCCGTACCGCTTGGTGAGCCCTTGCGCCTCGATCATTCCCCTCCTTGCCGTGGAACATCACTATGTCGGGATGACGGACCGGACCCGGGCTGCTGCCCGCTCGGTAGGACCCGCCGACGGCAGGCAGGTAGGCAGGTAGGCAGTTGCACCGACCGGCCGCGCCTCCCCCGGTTGGCATCATCGTCGCGGAGCACCCACCATCGAGCCAGCCGCTATCGGCCGGCGGAGTGTCATCCTGCCGACAGGAAACAGGCCGTGAACCCGCAGAAGATTTTCCAGCACCGCGCCGAAATGCACGGTGACGTCACGCTCACCGTTGGTCCAGGCCCGCAGCTTGCCCGAGGCGACGTTCAGTATGCTAACCAATCGCCCAGGGCGGACCGTCGGGGATGGACCGGCTACCAGCCGAGGTGGCACCCGCTCGGCTCGCCGGCGGATCAGCCGGATCAGCCGGATCAGCCGGATCAGCCGGATCAGCCGACGATGACCGGCGCCAGCCGGGCCCACTGCTCGCGCGGGAGCCGGGTGGGAGTGGAGGTCAGCACCTGGATGGCCACGTGATCGGCACCGGCCTCATGGTGCTCGGCGACCCTGGCTAGCACGGAGTCCACATCGCCCCAGGCCACCACGGCATCGACGAGGCGCCGCGAGCCGGCACCCGTCAGATCGTCCTCGGTGAAGCCGAGACGGCGCAGGTTGTTCACGTAGTTCGGCAGCTTCAGGTAGAACGCGAGGGTGTCGTGCGCGACCGCCCGGGCCTGAGCCGGATCGGTGTCGAGGATGACCATCTGCTCGGGCGCGAGTAGCGCGTCCGGGCCAAGCAGCTCCCCGGCGCGCCGGGTGTGCTCGGGGGTGGTGAGGTAGGGCAGGGCACCCGCGGTGCGCTGCGCGGCGATCCCCAGCACGCGGGGACCGAGAGCGGCCAGCGCCCGGCCGGCCCGCGGGACGCCCAGCTCGTCGAGGGTGTCGAGATAGTCGACGAGGACGTCGACGGGACGCTCGTAGCGACGGTCGATCCTCTTCTCCACCAGCTCCTTGTGGCCGGCACCGAGCCCGAGCAGGATCCGGTCGGGGTGCGCCTTCGCCAGCATGGCGTAATGATCGGCGACGACGTCCGCCGGTTCGGTCCAGATGTTGAGGATGCTGGTACCGACCACCAGCCGATCCGTGTTGTCCAGGATCGCGGCCGCGAGTTCAAGATCGCCACTGGCCGCGCCGATCCATACCGTCGGGACGCCGAGGGCCTCCACCTCGGCCGCGATCTCCGCCCGGGCCGGGACATCCTTCGGCCACTGCCGCTCGGTTGCCCACAACCCGATCCTGCCGACCTCTGCTACCACGACGAGCCCCTTCCGCGCAGGGAACTGCCACTGTCCGTGCCATTACCCCATCACGTCTGCTACCCCGTACGCACGCCCGGCATGTCGGCCGGTTCGTTGAATCTGTGGATCGGTAGTTCAGTGGATGGGCGGATCAGGGGATACAGGGGATTCAGGGACCGGAATGATCACGCGGACAGAGGAAGGTCGGGCACCGCGGTGGTCTGCGACACGGCGGCCTGCGGCCGCAGCTCGTCGAGGGACAGCTGGTGAACCGGCGGCCCGTCCAACACGATCCGAGAGGTCACGGTGAGATCGGCGGCCACATGCAGCAGCTCCCCGCTCTCCATCAACCGCCACCGAGGGTCCTCGTCCATCCGCTCGCTCTCGACCACGACCGCGGGCTTGGTGAGCAGGTCGAGAGAGCGGACCCGGATCTCGCTGAACGGACTCGCGTGATCAAGGTGGCGTTCGTTGCGCCCGCCCGGGCCACGCCGAAGGACGTACAGGCCATTGGTGTCCGGATACCGCAGAGCCCAGAGGTCCCGATCCGTGATGAGAATCATGTTGATGGAGTACAGCGGCAGGTTCTCGGCGGCCCAACGAGCGGCGGATGCGATTCCCTCGCCGACGTCCCCGTCACAGGCGTCGATCTCGCGGGTGACGAGGGCGAAGAACCGTTCCGAGTCGGTGTCACCGAGGACCGGGAGACCGGCCGTACCGAGCTCGGCGTCCAGCTTGTCCAGCCCCTCGATCACGCCGTTGTGCGCGAAGATCCGCCCGTTTCGAACGAACGGATGGGTGTTGTCCTCGCAGGCCCGGCCGGTGGAGGCGTGCCGGACATGCGCGACGAACGTCGAGGAGGTGACCTGCTGCGGCTCCTGGGCGAATGCCGTGTCGGCCCGGTTCCGGATGACCTGTTTGACCACCCACGCGGTGCCCTCGGCGTCGAATCCGCCGAAGCCAGCCCCCTCCGGGGTCCGCAGCGTCGCCGCCCGGGGACTGTCCGGCGCATCCAGCAGCCAGAAAGTCGCCTGCACCCTCGTCGGCCCGCTGCTCATCGCGAACAGATGACACATCTACGCCCTCCCTCGCCGATGTCGACGGCTCCGGTACTGCGCCGGCCAGGACGCTACTGGTTCCCGCGTCCCAGACGCGGGTCCACCGAGCGGTGGCCGGGTCGATTCCCCGAAGCGAAAATGGCAACGTTACCCCCGCCCCGGCGCCCGCGACATGCCGACGAATCTGCACGCGAATCCGCTTTCGTCAACCCGTCAAGGGCCTGCTGGCGCATCGGTCCCGCCGTGAGGGCCGCCGTGAGGGCCGCCGAGCAGAGGTCGCACGGCACCCGGACCCCGTCCGGGCACTGGCCGGGTGCCCGCCGGGACGCTGCATAGTGCCGACGGGCAAGGCGGTGTTCCCCGCACCCCGCCGGCCCCGCCGTGATCAACTTTCCGAGTCGTCACCCGACAACCGCCTGGGACCACTAACGGTGACACATCCGGATCGAAGCGACCATTGCATCCCGTTTTTTCCGTAAATTTGCACCACATCACGTGATCAGACGGCCTGTCAGACCGCACGATGATCAACCCTTACCTGACTGTCGGATCCTGCTCGGGCGACAACCGCAACCGTGTCCGGCCACCCGTACGACCGCCACTCCGGGCACCGACCGGGATGTCCGTACCAATTCGTTACCTTAAGTTTCCCTCGATCCCCCCGGAACCGCGGGACCATGAAGACGTCACTCCCCCTCCAGGGCTGCGCGAAGGTCGCGTGGTGTGACGG
>NZ_CDXDOS010000204.1:0-6224 GCF_978021245.1 Frankia sp. CoBUL1 | reverse complement strand
GGTGGCGGGGGTGGGTGGGGCGGCGAGGACCTCGCTGAGGACCAGGGCCAGTTCGCCGAAGGCTCGGCCGCGGTGGCTGATCGCATCCTTCTCCGCCGCGGACAGTTCGGCGTTCGTCCGGGTCTGACCGTCGGCCAGGAACAGTGGGTCGTAGCCGAAGCCGCCCGCGCCGCGAGGTTCGGTCAGCAGGGTGCCACGTAGCTCGCCGTGGGCGACCCGTTCGACGCCGTCCGGGGTGACCAGGGCCGCCGCGCAGACGAAGGCGGCGCCGCGCCGGTCGGCCGGGACGTCGTCAAGCTGCGCGAGCAGCAGGGTGTTGTTGGCGGTGTCCCGTTCGACCCGGGTGCCGTCGCGCCAGCCCGACCATCGAGCCGAGCGCACCCCCGGCATCCCGGCCAGTTCGTCGACGGCGAGCCCGGAGTCGTCGGCGACCGCAGGCAGCCCGGTCGCCGCGACCGCCGCCCGCGCCTTGATCAGAGCGTTCTCGGCGAAGGTCGTCCCGGTCTCGGGCACCTCCTCGCCTGGTGGCAGGCCCACCAGCTCCACGGCCAGGCCGCTGGCCGCCAGGATGCGGCGCAGCTCCGCGAGCTTCGCCTCGTTGCGACTGGCGAGGACCACCTTCGTCGTCCGGGCCGATCCGTGGTGTTCGGCGTTCATCGAGCACCTCCCGGGCGGGGAGGCCCCGCCGGGACCGGGCCGCGCAACGCCTCGGTCTGGATCGCGGTGAGCTGGGCGCATCCACGCACTGCGAGGTCGAGCAGGCTGTCGAGCATCGTCCGGTCGAACGGGGTGCCCTCGGCGGTGCCCTGGACCTCGACGAAACCGTCCGCCCCGGTGCACACCACGTTCATGTCGGTGTCCGCGGTGGAATCCTCGCTGTAGGCCAGGTCGAGCATCGCCTCGCCCTTGACCACGCCGACGCTGACCGCACTGACGCTCGTGATGAGCGCATCGGGCCGGCCGAGCCAGCGGGCGGCGTCGACCAGCGCGACGTAGGCGCCGGTGATCGCGGCGGTGCGCGTGCCGCCGTCGGCGAGCAGCACGTCGCAGTCGATCGCAATGGTGTTCGCGCCGAGGGCCTTCAGGTCGATGCAGGCACGCAGGCTGCGGCCAATCAGCCGGGAGATCTCATGGGTCCGCCCGGAGATGCGGCCGCGCACGGACTCGCGATCGTTACGGGTGTCGGTGGCCCGTGGAAGCATGGAGTACTCGGCGGTCACCCAGCCCAGGCCGCTGCCCTTGCGCCAGCGCGGGACCCCCGTGGTCACCGAGGCCGCGCACAGCACCCTGGTCCGGCCCGCACTGATCAGCGCGGATCCCTCCGCGTGCTCCTGCCATCCCCGCAGGATCGTCACCTGCCGGAGTTCGTCCGGTCTCCTGCCATCCGCTCGTATCACGTCGCGACACTATCGGCCCAGAGTGACCCGGCCGCGCGCCGAGGTACGAAGGTGCGGTCCGTCAGAGTTCTCAGAGTTCATAGACGGTGCCGGGGCTCGCGAGGGTCAGCGGGCCGTCGTAGACGCCAGCCGCCTCCTCCTCGGAACGGGCGGCGTTCCCCCACGGGACAAGATGCGTGAGCACGAGCTGACCCACGCCGGCTCGCCGGGCGTGCTCGCCGGCCTCCCGGCCGGTCAGATGCAGGTCCGGGGGGTTGTCCTCCTCATCGAGGAACGACGCCTCGCAGAGGAAGAGATCGCTGTCGGTAGCGAGGCGGACCAGCCGGTCACACGCCCCGGTGTCGCCCGAGTAGGTCAGTACCCGATCGTCGGCGGTGAGGCGGATGCCGTAGGCCTCCACCGGATGGGCCACCCGGGTGAGATCGATCCGGAACGGCCCGATGTGCAGGCGGCCGGCGCCGATGGTCCGGAAGTCGTAGATGTCGGCCAGGCTGTCGTCCGGCCATTTCTCGAACGCTCCGCACAGCCGTTCCTGGGTGTTGATCGGGCCGTAGACCGGGAGCTTGGGCGGCATGCCCTCCGGGTGGTACCGCCGCGCGTAGGAGTTGGCCACCAGGTCCAGGCAGTGGTCGCCGTGCAGGTGGCTGAGCAGCACCGCGTCGATCTCACGCAGGTCGCAGTGCCGTTGCAGTTCGCCCATGGACCCGTTGCCCGCGTCGAGGACGAGCCGGAACCCGTCCGACTCGACGAGGTAGGACGAACAGGCCGACGTCGGGCCGGGATACGTGCCTGAACAGCCGAGGATCGTCAGTTTCACCGTGGCACCACCGGGCTCTGCTGGGAGGAGGGTTCCTGGTCCGCCCCGGTTCGGGCGGCCCATGCGGCTGGAGGCGTGACTGTGGCCCGCGCGGCGGGAACGGGCGGGGACACCGCCGCGACGCCGACGAGTTCGGGGCCGAGGAACCTGCGTCCCACCCGGCTGAACAAGGTTGGATCACCCGTGGTGAGGAACCGGTGTGTGGGCGGCGGAAGGTCCGGATCGCGGAAGAGTCCATGCCGGACAAGTACCCGGTAGGTGTCCTTGGCCGTCTCCTCGGCACTACTCACCAGAGTGACGCCCTCTCCCATCACGAGGCCGATGACACCCGTCAGCAGTGGGTAATGTGTACATCCAAGTATCACCGTGTCCACGTTGGCTTCCTGCAATGGTGCGAGGTACGCCTCGGTTAGCCCGAGCAACTGCCGCCCGCAGGTGATACCCCGCTCAACGAAGTCCACGAACGCCGGGCAGGCCGCACCGGTCAACTCCACGCCCGCGGCGGCGGTGAACGCGTCGTCGTAGGCGCGGCTGGCAATCGTCGCCAGCGTGCCGATGACGCCTACCCGCCCGCTGCGGGTCGCCGCGGCCGCTCGGCGGGTCGCCGGCATGATCACTTCGATGACTGGTATGTCGTAACGCTCCCGGGCGTCGCGCAGACAGGCGGCACTTGCCGTGTTGCAGGCGATGACCAGCAGCTTCACGCCCTCGTCCACGAGCCGGTCGAGGGCATCGAGGGCGTAGCGACGCACCTCGGCGATCCGCCGCGGGCCGTAGGGTGCCCGAGCGGTGTCCCCGAGATACATCAGGGGCTCATGCGGAAGCTGGTCCAAAATGGCGCGCGCCACAGTCAGACCGCCCACCCCGCTGTCGAACACCCCGATCGGCGCGCCGCTCATGAGCGATCAGACTAAGCCGGAAACCCGATGCTCACCCTGTGGCTGTTGTCACGGAACCATTGTCCGGTCCCGGACAGTCCTCGCGCGTCCGACATAGGACCATCTCGCCTCGCTGAGCTGGGCGCATCGCTGTGCGTCATACCTCGTTGTTTACCCAGGTGAAGGCGTCCGCGTGCCGCGAGGGGCCGAGGTGTGGCCGGCTCGACATCCGGGGATCGTCCCGATCCGCTGGATCATCCGATGACCTTCGCCTGGTCCGGAACGCGATCTTTCATCGATGTATCGCGGGAAATGCGTGGTCCGTCTGTCGATCGTCCACGAGGAGCCGTGCCCGGGTGGGTATGCCATACGGGTACAGGCACGCCAAACGGAGTGTAGGCTAGAACTGCTTGTAATCGATCAGTGACTACTAGCTATCGAACAGGTATGTTGAGGACGCGGCTGAGGTGTCCGGGTCGTTCCCATCCGTCCCCGATCCGAGGCACCCCAGTCGCATCCTCGATGTCTCCGGGCGTCTCCGGGCGTCTTCCAAGCCGCCTCCAGGCCGTCCCCGGGGTGCCGACGCAACGTGGTTCCCGACGTCTCCCCGCGCTTCTACGATGACGTCACGCGGTGGTCTTGCCATCGTCCGGCCATGCAGTCATCCAGGGAGATCGGGGGACGCCAGAACGTGATCACGCACGGAGGGTCGCGGCCGGGTGGCTCTTCGAGCGCTCAAGATCGTCCCATGACGTGAGGGCGGACGGTGTAAGTGGGATACACGGCACCAAACCGTCCTCTGCCTTGTCGGGTTGACGTCGATCGGGGGCATCGCTGGCCGTACGGCGATAGGAACATGTCCATGGCCCGGCTCCTCGCGGCGATCTCCACGGGCGTCGCCCTCCTGGTGGGAGGGTTGACGGCGCTTGCCGTCATGCTGCCGTCCGAGTACAGCTATCTGGTTCCGATTGTCATTATCCTCGTTGTCGTGGGGGTCAACATCACTGCCTGGCTTGTGATCCCGCGTGTCGTCGGCCCGGTGTCGGCGTCGGCGTCCGTGCACCGCTCGATACCGGAGAATCGTCCGATGGGTGGCTCGTTCGTGTTCGGTCGTGGTGAGTTCGACTGGGCGCGTTCGGACGCATCCGATGCCTCCGTCGAGTCCTCGTCGGACAACTGGTCGTCGAGCTGGGACTACGCCGGCGGAGACGGTCCGGACGGCAGCGACGACGAGAGCGGTTTCGACGACGACCGCTGGTATGGCTCCGCGGTCCGCCGCAGCGCGGGTTTCCCGCCGTCCGCTCTTACCGGAGCATCCATGCCCGGCCTGCTGTCCGCCGACACCGGACAGCATCACCGGGCCACGCAGTCCGGCCCAGTGCCGGCGGAGCCAGAGAAGCACCACGACGACAGCCGCCAGCCGTAGCGATGCCCATGTGGGGACTGACCGGCCAGGGGTATATCCCTCCGGCCAGGCACATCCCGTCCGTGCTGTGCTCGGTACGGTCGTTGTGCTCGGTACGGTCGTTGAGGTCGGTACGGTCGTTGAGGTCGGTACCGCGCAGTGCGGTGCGGTGGCGGCCCGGCGCCGTGGATCAGGCGAGCCCGGCGCGTCGGCGGGCCGTCTCGGTCACCGCGGCCCAGTCCTGGTCGGTCTGGCCATGCGCCAGCGCGTCGACGAAGGCGTCCCGCAGCACGCCGCCGAAGGGCAGCGGAACGTTCCGTTCCAGCCCTGAGGCCAGCGCGAGCTGGACGTCCTTCAACCCGAGCGGGAGACGGAAGTTGACGGGCTCGTAGTCCCGGTTTCCGATCATGCGGCCATAGCCGGTGAAGACCGGGCCGGTAAACAGGTTGTCGGTGAGCACTTCGATGAACGTGGCCGGGTTCATCCCGCCGGCCTCGATGACGGCGCTCGCCTCCGCCATCGCCTCGATGCTGCAGGCGATCAGATAGTTACCCAGGATCTTCACCAGGTTGGCGTGCTCCGGCGCATCGCCGACCGTCCAGGTTCGCCGGCCGAGGACGTCGAACAGGGGCTGAACCTCGGCGATCGCGTCCGGATCGCCGCTGGTCACGATGGTGAGGTTGCCGGCGCGGGCGGCGTCGGTCCGGCCGAAGACAGGAGCCGCGAGGTAGCGCAGCCCGTGCTCGGCGTGCTCACGCCGGGCCTGGATCGCCAGCGCGGTGCTGACGGTGGCCATATTCACATGCAGTGCTCCGGCCGGCGCGGCGGTCAGTACCCGCGGATCGAGCAGGCGGTCGGTGACGGCCTGGTCGTCCGCCAGCATGCTGAGGACGATTCCGGTGGCGAACGCCTCGGAGATGCTGGCGGGCACCGCACCGGCGGCGGCCAGCTCGGTGACGGGATCCGGTGAGCGGTTCCAGGCCAGTACGGTGTGGCCGGCGTCGATCAGATTGCGCGCCATGGCGCTGCCCATTCCGCCGAGCCCGATGAAACCGATTTTCATGCGTCACCCTCCTGGCCTGGTCGGCGGACGGTCCGCCGACGCGGGTTTCCTGCCCGGCTGGGCTGGGCCAAGTGGCATCGGCCGCTCCAGCCCAGGGCGGGTGAAGAACGGACCGGCAGGTGCCGGGTCCTCAGGCGCCTGTCATCGTAGGAAGCCCGGTGCCCGAGGTCAGTGTGATGAACTCGATACGCGGGGGACCTGTGAGCAGATCCTGCCGCTCGGCGACGAAATGGTGGATGTGCGGCTGGTTCTCATGATCCTCGAACGCCTCGCGGTCGCGGTAGAGCTCGTAGAAGAGCCGGGCATTGTCGTCGCCGACCACCCGATGGGTAGTGTAGATCAAGGTCCCGGGTTCGTGGGCTGCGATCAGCGGCACCGTCTCGGCCACCAACGCGTCGAACGCGTCCGCCGTGTCCGGGCGTACCTCGAACCGCACCGTCAGACCGAACATGGATCTCCTCCTCAGGGTGTTGCGGCAGGGACATGGCGGGGCGCTGTCGCTTCGCGACGTACTGTTACCGTATCCAGGAGATCACTCTAATGGTGGCCTGAGAGCCCGGCCACATCGGTGCGGCCTGAGATCGGCCGCCTTGTGTAGTCCGGGACCAGGGCCGCGCAGAGATTACGCTACGCTGTGATCGGTGACGTTTTGTAGACGTGCTGT
>NZ_CDXDOS010000203.1:0-6224 GCF_978021245.1 Frankia sp. CoBUL1 | reverse complement strand
GCCGGAGACCGCCGCCGGACACTCCAATTCATAGCCACTTAACGCAACAGGCCGTCACACCACGCGACCTTCGCGCAGCCCTGGGGCTGCGCCACGCGGTACCGAACTGCGGGATCCGCATCGAGACGGCGGACGCCAGCCTCGCCTACACCGGCGACACCGGAGTGACCGACGCCCTCGTCGACCTCGCCCGCGGCGTCGATCTCTTTCTCGCCGAGGCCACCCTCGAGCTGACCGACGACAGCGACCACGGCCACCTCAGCGCCCTCGACGCGGCCGAGGCGGCCCGGCTCGCCGGGGTGGGTCAGCTCGTGCTCACCCACTTCGTCACCGACGACCCCGAGTGGCTGGCCGCGCGGCGCGCCGAGGCCGAGCGGGTGTTCGACGGGCCGGTGCACCTGGCCGCCCCGGCCCGCAAGTTCGACGTCGCATGACCTCCGCCGACGTCTTCCCGCCCCCCGTGGGGGGCACCCTGTTCCCGGGCGGCGACCTGTTCCCGGGACGCGATCACCCCTCGGGTGACGCAATCGCTCCGACGCGTGAAAGGCGACTGGTGTGACAGCCGTTTCCCGGCACGACGATGCTGCTGGACAGGAACGGGACGCAGGACAGGAACGCCCGGGCCGCCGTCCGCGGCGGCACCGGGCCCGGCTGGTCGTCACGGCGTTGTCCGCCGCGGTCGGCCTGCTCGCCGTGGCGGCCTGCGGCTCGGACAGCGACACCGCCTCCGGTACCCCGGCCGCGACACCGCAAGGTGACACCCCGGCGACCATCACCTTCCTGTCCTACAACTACGGCACCCCGGGTCTCGGTGGTACGGGAACCCAGGCACTGCTCGACGCCTTCGCCAAGGCGCACCCGAAGATCATGGTCAAGCCGCAGGGCGTCGCGGTGAAGGACGTCCTCACCCGGCTGTGCACCGACACCGCCGCCGGTGATCCGCCCGACGTCGCCCAGATCGGCTGGAGCAAGATGGCCGAGGCGGTCGACGCCCTGCCGATCACCCCGGTCCAGAAGGTCGCCGGCAGCGAGTGGGAGTCGGCCACCGCCGGCATCTCGAAGAGCATCCTGTCGGCCGTCTCCACCAACGGCGTCGTCGCGGCGATGCCGTTCACGATGTCGATCCCGGTCATGTACTACAACGCCGACCTGTTCCGCGCCGCCGGCCTGGACCCCCAACACCCGCCGACGACCCTCGCCGACGTCAAGGCCGCCGCTTTGAAGATCAAGGCGACCGGTAAGCAGGGCGTCTACATCAGCGTCGTCGACAGCGGGAAGTCGGACTACCTGACCCAGTCGGTCGTCAACTCCAACGGCGGCTCGCTGGTGGACAAGAACGGCGGCGTCACCCTCGACAAGCAGCCTGCCGTCGAGGCGCTGGCCACGATCGCCGACCTGACCGCCTCGGGTGCCCAGCCCGGAGTCAAGGCCGAAGCGGCCCTGGCCGCGTTAACCAAGGGTGACCTCGGCATGTTCGTCACCAGCACGGCGCTGCTCGCCAGCGCCCAGAAGGCGGCGGCGGGCAAGTTCGAGCTGCGCACCGCGGGTCTGCCGTCCTTCGGCACCAAACCCGCCCGCCCGACCTACTCCGGCGCCGGGCTCGCGGTGCTGGCCAAGGACCCGGCCAAGCAGCGCGCCGCCTGGGAGTTCATCAAGTTCCTCACCTCCGACGAGGGCTTCGAGATCATCACCTCGAAGATCGGTTACCTGCCGCTGCGACAGAGCGTGGCGACGAAGCTCGCCGGCACCCCGATCGTGAAGCTGCTGGAACCGGCCCTCGACCAGCTCGACACCGTCACCCCCTACACCTCGTTCCGCGGGGCGAAGGCCAACCAGGCCGTCGTCGTGCTGCAGGACGAGGCCGTCGAACCGATCGTCCTGCGCGGGGCCGATCCCCAGGCGACCCTGAGCAAGGCCGCCGAGAAGATCCGCGCACTCTCCTCCTGATGATCGGCACCCGGCCCCGCGCGGCACGCCCGCGCGGGGTCCTCCCGGCCACGGTGGCACGCCGCGCCGTGCCGTGGCTCTACCAGACGCCGGTGCTGGTGTCGCTGGCGGTCTTCGTCTACGGGCCGCTGCTCTTCGAGGCGTACCTGAGCCTGACGAACTGGGACCTGATCAAACCCGACCAGGACTTCGTGGGGCTTGCCAACTTCCGCGGCCTGTTCGGGGGCGAAGAGTTCCCCCGGGCGCTGAGCCGCACCGGCCTCTACGTCCTGGTGATGTTGCCCTTCGCGACGGTCGTCCCGATGGCGCTGGCGATCATGTTGTGGAAGCGGCCCGGTCGGACCAGCGACATCTACCGGGCCCTGCTGTTCCTGCCGGTGATGCTCGCCCCTGTCGCGAACGCGCTGTCCTGGCGGTTCGTCCTCGACCCGCTCGGCGGGATCGTCAACGTCGTCACCGGCGGGCTGGGCCTGGGCGAGCGGGACTGGCTCGGTGATCCCTCGACCGCCCTCGCCGCCATCTCGCTCGTCACCGCGGCCCGGTTCGTCGCGCTCAACATGCTGCTCTACGGCGCGGCACTGGCCGCGATCGACCGGCGCTGCCTCGACGCCGCCCGCGTCGACGGCGCCACCGAATGGGAGATCACCCGCCGTCTCGTGGTCCCCCAACTGCGTGGCACCACGATCCTGCTGTCGTTCCTGTGCGCGGTGTTCGCCGGGCAGTGGACGTTCACCAACATCGCCGTGCTCACCCAGGGCGGCCCCGACAACACCACCGACAACGTCTACTACCGTCTGTACACCTACGCGTTCACCTACTTCGACGCCGGGACGGGCGCGGCGGCGGCGCTGACGATCGTGGTGGTCCTGTGCGCCCTGTTCGGCCTGTCGACGCTGGCCCGCCGCGTCGCCGGCACGTTCGGCGCCCCGGACCGGGACCGGCCGACCACCCGGCTCGCGGCCACCCTAGCCGCCCCGCTGACCGCGCTGACCAGGAGGCGCCGTGCCGCGCTCTGATGTCCAGGCCACCCGCGCCGCCGGCCGGCACGTGGTACTCGCCGTGGCGGTCGTCGCGATGCTCTTCCCGATGCTGTGGGCGCTGACCACCTCGTTCAAGCCGCCCGCGGACATCTACGGCGCCAACCCGCTGCCCATCCCGGCCAGCCTGAGCAACTACCGCAACGCCATCGACGGGTTCCCCATCGGCCGACTGCTGCTGAACACCTTCGTCATGGCGACGGGTGTGACCATCCTGCACCTCGTCGCCGGGGTACTCGCAGCCTGGTCGTTCGTCCGTTTCTCCCACGCCGGGCAGCGGCTCGTCTCCGCGCTGGTGGTCATCGCCCTCGTCGTCCCGCCGCAGGCCCTGATGATCCCACAGTTCCTGCTGGTCTCCCGGCTGGGCTGGCGCAACACCTTCGCCGGGCTGATCGTGCCGCAGCTGGCCACCTGCTCGCTGGCGGTGCTGCTGCTGCGCGAGCACATCCGCGGCATCCCGCCGACCCTGCTCGGCGCCGCGACCCTCGATGGCGCCAGCCACGCCGAGACGCTGCGCCACATCGTCCTGCCGCTGCTGCGCCCCGCGCTCGCGGCGGTGGCCGTCGTCGTGTTCATCACGACGTGGAACGAGTATCTCTGGCCCACCCTCGTCGCGCCCCACCGGGACACGACGACCATCCAGCCGGGCCTGCAGATGTTCGAGACCCAGGAGGGCCCGGAGTACGGCCCGTTGCTCGCCGGGGCCATGCTCGCCTCGATCCCGGTGACCATCGTCTACCTCTTCGCCTCCCGCCGCATCACCGACGCTTTCCTCCAAGCTGGCCTGAGATGAGCACCGGATGACCGACACCACCGTGACCAGCCGGCCGATCCTCGGCGAGGCCCCACCGCCGGAGCTCCCCGCCCCCAGCGGGGGGGTGCACTTCCGTGGGATCATGCGCCGGTACGGCGGCACCGGGCGGCCCGCGCTCGACGTCGCCGACCTGCATCTTCCGCACCGGTCCTTCACGGTGATCGTCGGGCCGTCGGGATGCGGGAAGTCGACCGCGCTGCGGGTCATCACCGGGCTGGAGACCCCCGACGAAGGCCGGTTGACGATCAACGGGGTGGACGTCACGGCGACGCCACCGGGCGCGCGCGGGGTCTCGATGGTCTTCCAGGACTTCGCGCTCTACCCACATCTCACCGTCGAGCAGAACATCGCCTTCAGCCTGCGGCTCGAGGCGAAGCACAACCGCGGCCGCCTCGGATTTCTGCGCCGGGGGGCGGGCGGGGCGGGCCCGAGCCGTGGCGAGATCTCCCGCCGGGTCACCGAGGCCTGCGTCCTGCTGGGGCTCGCCGACCTGGGCAGCTCTCCGGGGGTGAGCGCCAGCGCGTCGGCCTCGCCCGCGCGATCGTGCGCCGCCCGAGTGTGCTCCTGCTCGACGAGCCCCTCTCCGCGCTCGACGCCCAGCTACGCCAGCAGGCCCGGGCCGAACTCGTGCGCCTGCACCGCGAGCTGGGCAACACCGTCGTTCTCGTCACCCACGATCAGCTCGAGGCGCTGTCCATGGGCACCCATCTGGTGGTCATGAACGGCGGACGGGTGGCGCAGGCCGGCACGCCCGAGCAGGTCTACCGCCGGCCGGCCGACGTCTTCGTCGCCGCGTTCGTCGGCAGTCCGGCGATGAACCTGCACCTGGTCGAGGTGACGAACGGCGGTGGGGCGCTCGCGGCACCGGGGCTGTCCGCGCGGCTGGCCGGACCGCTGACGCTGCCCCGGGCCTGGCTCGGCTGGCGGCCGGGGGACGGCGTCATCGAGGCCGGGCCCGATCGGGCCGCGGCAGCGGGCGGCCTGGCCGGTGCCGGCCTGGTCATGGAGGGGCTGGTCGACGTGGTCGAGTTCACCGGGGACGTGGTCGTTGTCCACTGCGTGAGCGGGGCCGCCGCGGCGGGGGAGACCGGCGAGTGGGACGCCGGCCCGGACGAGGTCGGCCCGGACGAGGTCGGCCCGGCCCGGTGGGCGGTGACCGTCCCGGCCCAGGCCGGCGTCCCGGCCGTCGGCACCCCGCTGCGGGTCCGGGTTCCCGCGTGCCGACTGCACCTGTTCGACTCGGTCAGTGGGCAGCGCGTCGACGAGATCGCCCACGACGCCGAGCCGACATGACCGAACTGCTGCCCGCGGGACGTCCCGCCCCCGTGGGGGAGGCCGCGCCCCCAGGGGAGGCCGGCGCGGCGCCGTGGGCGATCTGGTGCGATTTCGGCGGAGTGCTGACATCGTCGATCGCTGTGGCGTTCCGCGACCTGGTCGCCGCCGTGGGCGTACCCGCCCACGAGTTGCGCCGGGCGTTCGACCAGGTGGCGGCGACGTGGGGCCTGCGCACGTTGGGCCCCCTCGAACGGGGCGTGGTCAGCCAGCACGACTGGGGGATCCTCGTCACGGACGCCCTCGGGACAGCCCACCCGCCGCGCATTGACCTGTCCCGGTTCGGGGACCATTGGTATGCCGGTCGCACCCTGGAGTCGGTGATGGTCGATGGGCTGCTGCGCGCCCGCGCCGCCGGCCTGCGGGTGGGACTGCTGACCAACAGCGTGGCCGAGTGGGAGCCGCTGCGCCGCGCGCTGCTGCCCGACTGGTCGGTCTTCGAGTCCATCATCAACTCTCATGAGATCGGGATCGGCAAGCCCGACCCGGCCGTCTACGACCTCGCCGAACGCACGTTCGGCCAGCCCGGCCCGGGCTGCGTCCTCATCGACGACGCCGCCGCGAACTGTGAGGCAGCGCGCCGGCGCGGCTGGACGGCGATCCATCACCGCAGCGTCGCGGATACGCTGGCCGAGCTGGCCGCGGTGACCGGGGTTCCCGAGCTGGCCGGCTAGACCGGGCCGGTACCGGGCGGGGGTGCGGTGACCGGGCGGGCACAGCGGATCCGGTGGCCCGCTGGCGGGTGCGGCCCGGGTCGGGTCGGACGTCCACCACGAATGGTCCGAAGGGCCCCCGGGTAGGCAACCTCTGGCGGTCGCGAGGATGCTCGCCGGCGGCGACGATGATGTTCGGAGCCATCGGACGTCGGCGTTCATCTGTCCACACCGCCGGCGTCACCCGTCCGACCGTCCGACCGTCCGACGCGGTGCGACGAGCGTCGACCGCCGTGTCCCGACCCGCCAGACCTGCCACGCGACCCCCTGGAGGGGCCATGACCATCCAGTACGTGCGGGATGCGACGCCCTCCACCGGGGCGGACGACCATCACGCGGCCGGAGGGATGTTGTCCCCGACGAACCCGCCGTCCCCCGCCT
>NZ_CDXDOS010000202.1:0-6233 GCF_978021245.1 Frankia sp. CoBUL1 | reverse complement strand
GATCCGGGTTGTGGCGCATTGCGTACCCGGCTCCATGCCATGAAGGCTCGGGGCAGTGCCCTGGCTGGCGCACCGACTGAGTGCCTGGCCGCCCTCCAAGCCGCAGAGCTGGAACTGTCCCGCGCCGCCACCGGCGGCCATGAGTGGCTGAGTCCCTTTGACGAAGCGGCCCTGGCCGCTGAGGCCGCCATCTGTCTGCGGGATCTTCGTGACCTTGCCGGAGCCGAGCACCAGGTTGCCCGCGTACTGGAGCTTCGAGGCCCCGACCGGGTGCGTAGCCGGGCCTTCGGGAACCTGACCTTGGCGACGGTGCGTCTCGGGGCCGGCGACCTTGAAGGGGCCTGTGAAGCCGGCGGCCAGGTACTCGACGTGACGCCGCACCTGGCCTCGGACCGGGTAGTGGGCCAGCTTCGAGCCCTTGGCCACCGGCTTGAACCTCACGCGGCTGTAGGGCCCGTAGCCGATTTTCTTGGGCGGATGACCATGGCGTTGCCACGACCCCGGCCCGCTGAGGCTTCATGAACATCGAGCAGGAGTGGGAAGCCAGCTACGTCGGCCGCGACTCTGCCGAGTTCGCCCACCTGGCCGAAGGCAATGCCCGCCAAGCCCGCAAGCGGGTATCAGCTGATGCCTTGATCCGCGACGAAGCCGGCCGCCTCCTGCTTGTCGACCCGACATACAAGCCGGATTGGGATCTACCGGGCGGGATGGCTGAAGCCAACGAGCCGCCTCGGGATGCCCTGCGGCGGGAGCTGAAGGAAGAACTGGGCCTCGACCCGCATGTGGGCGAGCTACTGTGCGTGGACTGGGTGTCACCGCATGGGCCATGGGATGATCTGCTGGCCTTCGTCTTCGACGGCGGCACGCTCACCCGGGGGCAAGCGCGAGGGCTCCACTCCGTGGACCCGGAGCTAGCGGCCGTCCGCTTCTGCTCCCCGGGGGAGGCGGCCCACCTGCTCCGGCCGTACGTGTGGCGCCGGGTGCAGGCGGCGCTTGCCGTGCTGGCCGGTGGAGGGGTCCGCTACCTCCAGGACGGCTGTAGCTGACCCGCCCGGGCGCTGCTGCGACGACGTTCAACAGAAGTACAGGCAAGTTGCACCAGCCCGCCCTCGACAACTCCGCGCGGGCCTGGGCGGTGGAGCTGGCGCGGATGAGGTGAGCCCCGTTTCTCGGACACCACAACGAGCACGCGTGGGTCGCCCCGACTCAGGTGCTCGACCTGGTCGACCTGGCTCCGGACCTCGCCGGCGCCTGGCGGGAGCATCTGCCCCGGTTCCAGTTCCTGCTCGATGACCTGGTTCGCGTTGACGAGCGGGAGCTGCGGGAGCGTCCGCTGACGCACTCGGTGCGGCTCACTCTGCTCCTCCTCAAGATTGTCCCTGGTAACCCCCGGCTCGCCCAGGACCTGCGACCGTGGGCCGTGGGTCGACGAACTGCGCGCGGTCCTCGACGGCCCGGATGGCAGGGAGGAGTTCGCCACTTTGCTGCGTTACATTGAGCTGGTCGGAGAAGCGGACGCCCGCGACGAGTTGCATGACCTGATCGCCGGCCTTGGCCCTGAGGCGGAGGATGCCTACATGACCATCGCAGAGATGCTCCGTGTCGAGGGCCGCGTCGAGGGTCGTGTCGAGTCGCTCCTCCAGCTGTTGACCCTCAAGTTCGGTCCGCTTCCCGAGGCCGCGCTCGCCGCCGTGCACGACGCCTCCGCCTGCCAGCTCCAGACCTGGACCGCTCGCGTCCTGACCGCCGACACGCTCGACCAGCTTTTCCTCTGACCAGCTGCAACGCCGCGGTAGCTCTCTTCGCGCGGGTTGCCTGTCAGCACGAGCACGCGTCCTGACGCGCCTTCAGCCCGGCCGCGGCGATGTTGGCCGGGTCGCCGCGGGGGATCGCGTCGGTGACCACGCGCACCAGGCGCACCCCCACCCATATGCACGTACTGGCCTTCCCGGACATGGATGATCCGTTCGGGTCCCCCGCTCCGACCGTGGTAGCCGTACCCTCCTGTTGCGCGAGATCATCCGGGCGCTCACCGCGACGGACCTGACAGCCGTCCCGCTGCGCTCGTTGCGGCAGGTGACCGAGCTACGGCTCGGCCTGCCCCAACCACGCGACGACCGCGTCGCCACGCTCACAGCGGCGCTGGCCGGTGACCCCGCCGATCCGCGGACTCGGGCCGAGTTCGGCGCCACCGTCGGGGCGAGTGAACGTACCTTGAGCCGCCTGTTCCGTTGCCAGACCGGGATGACCTTCCCGCAGACCGTGCTCAGGTCCCCCAAACTCACCGGTCGACGGATCGCCGTCACCTTGGTATGTCGATTTATCCTGTATCGTCCCCAATGGCATCATGAGCGGGGTGCCCCGGGGGACCGGGGAGAATCGGGAAGCCGGTGAAAGTCCGGCACGGGCCCGCCGCGGTAACCGGGAAGTCGCCGTCCATGCGCGTCGCGCAGCCACTGGGCCCTCGGGTCCGGGAAGGCGGACGGCCGGCGTTGATCCGGAAGTCCGAAGACCGGCCCCGCATCGACGTCGCCCGTCGTCGTGCGGGCGGCCGGACAGCGGGAGCCTGCCATGCCCACCGACAGCCACCCCACCGACAGCCACCCTACGAACCTCCGCCCCACGGACCTCTACGATGTCCTGCACCGGCGGCGCGACGTGCGCGGCCAGTTCACCGGCGCGCCGATCCCCGCCGACGTGCTCGACCGGGTGCTCGGGGCGGCTCACGCCGCGCCGAGCGTCGGCCTCAGCCAGCCCTGGGACTTCATCCTCGTCACCGACGAGCGGTCCCGGCGGGCCTTCCACACCCATGTGTACCGCGAGCGCGCCGTCTTCGCCGGGGCCCTGGCCGGTGAGCGTGCAGCCCGGTTCGCCCGGATCAGGATCGACGGCATCCTGGAGTCGTCGTTGTCGCTGGTCGTGACCTACGATCCGCACCGCGGCGGGCCGGCGGTGCTGGGGCGGCACGCCATTGCCGACGCCGGTTTGTACTCGGTGTGCCTGGCGATCGAGAACCTGTGGCTCGCCGCAACCGCCGAGGGCCTCGGGGTGGGCTGGGTGTCGTTCTACCGGGAGCCGTTCGTTCGTGACCTGCTCGCCATCCCCGCCGACATCCGGCCCGTGGCGTGGCTCTGCCTCGGGCCGGTAACCCACCTTGAGCACGTTCCCGACCTCGAACGCCATGGCTGGGCCCGGCGGCGTCCCCTCGCCGACGCCGTCCACGCCGAGCGCTGGGGCGCGATGCCGTCCGGGGGCGAGTGGCCGTCCGGGGGCGAGTGGCCGTCCGGGGACGGTGCTCCCGCTGATCCTGGAATCGAGGGGCCGGCGGATGTCTAACACTTGTTGGACTTCAGGCATGACTGTGGTGAGCATGCGGGATCTCAGCCACGCCGTGGGTACCTGGGTTGACCGTGCGCACGCGGGAGAATCGATCGTCATCACTCGCAACGGACGACCGTGGGCGAGGCTGGTGCAGGAGGTCTTGCGAAAGACGGTGCCGCCACCATCCAAGCTTTCCAGGACCCGCTGCTCCAGGGTTTCCGGCACGATCTTGCGGCGAGCGGTGCCCGCGTAGGGCTCCGGCAACCTGGCCGCCTGGTAGTAGCTGGCGATCTGGTCCCGGTAGAACAGCCCGGTGAAGACGGTGGCGTCGGCGTGGCGGCTGAGGGCGGCGGCGCAGGCCAGGTGCTCGTCGGTGTCGTTGAGGCCGGGAACCAGGGGACGCCAGTAGAGCACCGTGCGGTAGCGCCGGGGCTGGACCTTCGTCGCCAGCCTCAGGGAGGCTGCGGCCACGGAGGAGGGGTACGGCTCGATGCGCGCCTCGTCGATGCCGGAGTAGGTGAACAAGAGCGTCACCTTGACGTGCCTCAACCGATTCAGCCGTTCGCAGTCCTTGGGCCCCACCTGGTGGCGGGTGATGACGAGGACATGGTTGGTCAGGCCCCGGCCGTCGAGATCCTCCAACACGGCGAAAGTGTGCGGCTTCACCGCCGGGAGGAACGGCTCGGTGGCCCTGTTGAAGAGCTGGACGGGCGTGACATCCGCCCGGAAGTACGGGTGGGTCACCAGGCATTCGACGGCCTCGGCGTCGGACATGAGCGCCTGCGGCCGGCGCTGGTCCCAGAGACCGTAGGTGTGGCGGATGCAGTAGGCGCAGTCCAGGGGGCAGCCCTGGATGTGGTTCAGGGAGAGGCCGCTCTTGCGGTACTCCACGACCTCGCGCGCCCGTGGGGGAAGTTGCTCGATCTGCCCGCTGCCCAGCAGCGGGACGAGGGTGCTCACCTGTGCCCTCCAATGCCCCGTTGGGTCGGGGCGGTGACCTGTCTGAGTCGGAGGGTAGGGAGCGACCACGGCATCTGGCCAGAAAATTTCTAGGGGTTTCTCGAATCTATGGAGCCGGTCGTGGCACGAGCGAAATTACGAGCCATCCAGGGGTATGTCGTCGGCAAGATCGTCGATGGTGCGGTTGATGATCGCCCGTGCGGACCGGCCGTAGCTGGCGACGGCGGCGAGCTGCTCGAAGGTGCCCGCGTACAGCTCGATCTCCTGCGGCTGCCGGAGGTCAAGCGCCGCGCTGAAGGTCTCGATGAGCACCCGCTCGGCGTCGTAGATCCAGAAGCCATGCCACGGCGAAGTGGCGTACTGCGTCTCGAAGCCGATGATCCCGAGCCGGACATTGGGCAGCTGGGAGAAGGAGATCAGGCGGTCGAGCTGGCCGACCATGACCTCGGAGGGGCAGAGCCGGAACCGCAGCGCCGCCTCGGTCAGCACGAAGTGGAAGCGCTTGTCGGGGCGGTACAAGATCTCCTGCCGTCGCACCCGGGCGGCCACGGCGTCGCCTATGTCATTCGGCAGCTTCAACCGGCGGATGCTCTCGGCGAAGCGAGCGCGGGCATACTCGGCGGTCTGGAGGAGGCCGGGGACCACTGTGGCCTCGAAGGCCCGGAAGAGGCGGGTGCGCGCGTCCCACTCGATCAGCTCTTGCTGCCGCGGCTTCAGGCCGGCGCGGAGGATGCGCTGCCACTCGGCGTGCTGCACTTCGAGTGTATGGAGGGCAGCCAGCAGGGCCTCGGCCTCTGGCTGACCGCCGGTTGCCTCGGTCCAACCCCGGATGTCATCGTCTGTCGGGGTCTGCCGGCCGTTCTCCAGCTTGGAGACTTTCGACGGCGGCCATGACAAGGACTCCGCGAGCTGCCGGCCGCTCAGACTGGCCGAGGTACGAAGCTCGCGGAGCCGCTTGCCGAGGGCGCTGCGCGCCTCTTGGACGTTAGACGCGTCCGAGGTGCTGCTGGGTGGCAAAGTCGTCCCGTCTGACGGCGTGGTGCCAGGCGGCATCACGCCACACGTTGTGACGTACGATCTCGGCCGAGTCCTCGATGATCTGCCCACCGAGGAAGCGGTCGGTTTCGTCGAGGTGCATCCGGACCAGCTTGGATGAGTCAAACAGCCAGTAGTCGTGGTGGGGCAGCCTGGCGGCCTCAGCTTGGTCACGTGGCAGGTAGCGGATGTCCTCGCCGGCGCCGTTCGTGAACTGCGCGCAGTACACGCCGAAGCGGCTGTAGCCGGTCAGGGGCAGGCTCACAACGCGGACCCGGGCGAACCGCCGGCCGGCCGCTGTCGCCTCATGGAGCATGTCCAGCCAGCTGCGCATCCACGGAAGATCGTCCGGCTCGCCTGCGAGGAACCGTTCCAGTGACTCCTGCTCGTAGGTCGCGTCGTAGGTGTCGCGGGCCTCCAAGCGGTACGCGGTGTGCTCGAAGGAGTGGAAGAGCTGCCGGAACTCGGGGCCGGGCGGGATGAGCTGGGTCAGCGCTCCTCCTCCTGCTCCAGGTAGCGGCGGGCGTAGAACTTCAGGACGTCTTCCGGAATCTCGATCAAGGTTTCGTGATCGGGGACGGCACCGATGTCCGCGAGCGCCTGGGGTCGGTCACCTTCTACCCCTGCGCGATGTAGGTCACGCGGTCAGTGCGGTCGGTGGCGAACAGGGTGGGCGAGTTGTCGACCTGAGACTTGGGGTCCTTACCGAGGAACCGAGCGCGCACGGGCCTACCTCCGTTGCTCGAAATCTTGCGAACCGTTCGCACCATGCTCGCGGCTTGGGCCGGGAGCTGTCAACCAGCTGGAGGCGAGGTCCAAGCGGTGCGGTGCAGTTGAGTTCCTTGCACGTTGAAGGCTGTCGTGAACGGTGTCCACATGGAAGCAGTAGAACCGCAGCCATTGCCAAGAAGTAAAGG
>NZ_CDXDOS010000201.1:0-6245 GCF_978021245.1 Frankia sp. CoBUL1 | reverse complement strand
CGCCGTGGCCCGGCGGCTCGATCGCTTCCGGGCCGTCGCGGATCAGCAACGCCGGCCAGGTGGCAGGCTTTCGCCCCCATCGCGGGGACGTCGTCGGCTGGGCCCAGGCGCCGATCGGACGATGCACGCGGTCGTCTGGCGGGGTCGGAGGATCATCGATCTTGGGACGCTGGGCGGCCGCGGCAGCCTGGCGACGGCGGTCAACAACCGCGGTCAGGCCGTCGGTTCCGCCCGCCTGCCCGACGGCGGCACCCGTGCGGCCCGCTGGAACTGATTCGATTTCCACCACCCGCCCACCACATTTCCTCGTTCCCCGGACCGGTCGGTGTCCGGGTCCAGCACGCTCCAACCCGTCGTGGCCGGTCCCATGGCCGTCAGCTTTCGGACATGTTGCGGAAGGGGCGGGAAAATTCCCTCTGTACAGGCACACTATGGTGCGTCTGGCGATCGAAGGAGCGAGGGAGAGTGCTGGTGGTTCCGACCCCGCTTCATGTCACCACCCCCGCGGGGGAGGTGACGCTCACCGGAGACAAGCCGGTCGTGGTGGGGCGGGCCCGTGCGGCCGACATCGTGATCAACGATGGCCGGGTGTCGCGCCGGCATCTGGTGCTGCATCCCGACGTCGGCGGATGGCGGATCGAGGACATCAGCGCCAACGGTCTGTGGCGGGATGGCTGCCGTGTGGGCGGTCTCGCAGTCTCCGGGGAGCTCCGGCTCCGGCTCGGCGCGGTGGACGGACCCGAGGTGGTGCTCGTTCCGCGTCCGGCCCCGCCGATGATCTCTCCGACCGCGCCGACCCACAGCCCGGGCGGGGCACCCATCCCCCTTGCCGGCCCGTCGCCCTCGTCTTGGCCGTCGCCGGGCGCGGCGGTGCCGGGCATGGAATGGTGGTCCGAACCGGCGCCGGGCGCTGCGCCGGCGCCTGTCCCGTCGGCGCCCGCGCAGTCGGGCGGGCCCGACCCGGCCGTGGGGCAGGCGACGATGGTGCACGACCGGCGGCGCGTATATCCGCTGACGATCGGACGGGTGCGGATGGGCCGCTCCCGCGACAACGACATCAACGTGGGCGACCTGCTTGCCTCCCGCCATCACGCCGAGCTGCATATCTCGGTGGCCGGCGTCGAGCTCATCGACCTCGCCTCCGCCAACGGCACCTTCGTCAACGGCCACCGGGTCACCCGGGCACGGGTGATACAACGCGACATCATCGCCATCGGCCATCATCTGTTCCAGCTCGAGGGAAACTCGCTCGTCGAATACGTCGACTCCGGTGACGTGGCCTTCGAGGCGCAGGCGCTGTCGGTGTGGGCCGGCACCAAGCAGCTCATGCACGACATGACCTTCCGGCTGCCGGGCCGTTCCCTGCTCGGTGTCGTCGGACCGAGCGGGGCCGGCAAGTCCACGCTGCTCAACGCTCTCACCGGCTTCCGACCGGCGGACCAGGGATCGGTGATCTACGCGGGACGTGACCTCTACGCCGAGTACGACGAGTTGCGACGCCGGATCGGGTACGTGCCGCAGGCCGACCCGCTGCATGACCAGCTGACCGTGCGTGAGGCTCTGGTATACGGCTCGGAACTGCGTTTCCCCGCCGACACCACCGCCAAGGAGCGGCGGGCTCGGGTGGAGGAGGTCATCGGCCAGCTTGGACTGACCGCGCACGCCGACACACCGGTCTCCCGGCTCTCCGGCGGCCAGAAGAAGCGCACCAGCGTCGCGCTGGAGCTGCTCACCCGGCCCTCTTTGCTGTTCCTGGACGAGCCGACCTCCGGTCTGGACCCGGCCAATGACCAGTCCGTGATGGAAACCCTGCGGGGCCTGGCGAAGGGCGGCGGCGCCGGCTCCGGCGACGAGACCGGCCGGACCGTCATCGTCGTCACTCACAGTGTGCTGTTCCTGGACCTGTGCGACTTCATCCTCGTGCTCGCGCCCGGCGGGCACGTGGCCTACTTCGGGCCGGCGGATGGGGCGCTGCGCTTCTTCGGCAAGGAGGACTTCCGCGAGTTCGCGGCGGTGTTCCGCGAGCTCGAGGCCACTCCGGGCGAGGAGATGGCGGAGCGGTTCCGGGACTCGGAGTTCTTCGTACCCTCCGCGATCGTGGCGCCCGCGGTGCGCAAGGCACCGCCGGAGCTACCCAGCGTGCGCCAGCAGCCGGTCCGGGCCCAGCTCGCGACGCTGACTCGACGGTACTGGCGGGTCGTGCTCGCCGACCGGTCGTACCTACGGCTGATCATCGCCTTCCCGTTCCTGCTCGGCGTCGTCCCGCAGGTGATCCGCGCCCCGGACGGGCTGCGTGCGTTACCCCAGGCACCGAACACCGACGCGACGAAGGTCCTCCTCGTTCTGGTGCTGTGTGCCTGTTTCATGGGCATGGCCAACTCGGTCCGGGAGATCGTCAAGGAGCGGCCGATCTACCGGCGGGAACGCACGATCGGGCTGTCCCGCACCGCCTACCTTGGATCGAAGATCATTCTGCTGACCGGGATCACCACCGCCCAGTGTCTTGTCTTCACCCTGATCGGGCTGGTGGGCCGGACCCCGCCGAGGGCGGTTGTGCTCGGCTCGCCGGTGCTGGAGTGTCTGATCGCGGTGGGGGTCGCGGCGCTCGCCTCGATGATGATCGGTCTGTTGGTCTCGACGCTGATCGACAACGCGGACAAGACCATGCCGATCCTGGTCCTGGTCACGATGGGTCAGCTGGTGTTCTCCGGGGGACTGACCTCGCTGGTCGGACGCCCCGTGCTGGCGCAGATCAGCCTGCTCGTCCCGGCTCGCTGGGGGTTCGCGGCCCTGGCGTCCACGGACGATCTCAATGACGTCAGCAAGTTCGGTAACGAGACCCTGCGGACCGACCCGACCGACGGGCTGTGGAAGCACAGCGTGACGATCTGGGTCCTCGACATCGTGATCTGCGTGCTGATCGGTGTCGTGGCACTGATCCTCACTGCCGTCATGCTGTGCCGGATCGAACCGAAGGTCACCCGGCCGACGGGTGCCGGGCCAAGGCCGGCCACTGGTTCGGGTTCGGGTTCGGGAGGGTTGTCGGGTCCGCGGCTGTATGGCACCGGGGTTCCCCCGGCGCACGGTTCCAGGACCGGTCGGTCCATGCCGTTGCGCGGCTGAGCGGTCAGTCCGTCCCCGTAGCCCATGCCCCGGAGCAGGTATCCCGGCGATCTCCCTCGCGAGCCGGGCCGCGAGGGAGATCGCTATGCCCCTATATGTGGATCGACGTGGCGCGAGTGACCGCAAATCCAAAACCCCCCGCAGCGGCCGGTTATCGTAGCGATAAGGTGAGCCGACCGAAGTTCGCTCGCGGTGGGGGATTGGGTATGGAGATCGTCTTCTTGTGCGAGCAGTATCCGCCGATCATCTGGGACGGGGCGGGAGTCTACACACACGACATCGCTCACGCCCTGGTCGCGCTCGGTCATCGGGTTCATATCCTTTGCGCCCAGGGGCGCTACCGCACGGACGAAGATCATGGCGGGGTGATGGTGCACCGGCGGCCGCTCCTGCGGTTGCCCGTCACCAGGTTTCTCGGTCCACTCGGCCGGTCGTTTCAGGGGGAGAACCATCCTCGCGATTCGCTCTCCCTGCGGTTCGTTCTCGCGGTCTCCTATGCTTTTTGGCTGCGTCGTCTCGGTCTGCGTCCCGACGTGATCGAGACTCAGGACGGCGAGACCCGGGGCCTGCGTACCGCCCTGCGCCGCGACATTCCCCTCGTGATCCACCTGCACACCCCGACGATGATGGACGTGCGTCTGCGGGACGGCAGGCTGCACGGCAGGGGCGCGGTGGCCGACCGGATCGACCGGTTCTCCGCGCTGCGCGCCGACGCGCGCACCGCTCCCTCCGAGCTGATCGTCACCACGCTGCGCGGTTTCGGCTGGCTGGATAAGGACACCGACGCGGACGTCATTCCTTACCCGTTCGACCGGTCCCCGTACATGGAGGTGGCCTCGCCCCGGCACACCGACCCGACGTTGCTCGTCGTCGGACGGCTCGAATGGCGCAAGGGGCTGGACGTCCTGATCGAGGCGGCCGCGCTGCTGAAGAAACGGGGTGTCGAGGCAACAGTGGTCTTCGCTGGTCAGTCCTCGGGCACGATCGAGGGCGTGGCGACCGGGACCTGGCTGGAGCAGCAGGCGGTCAAACTCGGCGTCACCTGCCGTTTCGCCGGCCACCTGACCCGTCCCGAGCTGGTCAAGGCCTATGAGGAGGCACGGGTGGTCGTCGTGCCGAGCCGCTTCGAAAGCTTCTCCATCGCGGGTCTCGAAGGAATGGCCTCGGGACGCCCGGTCGTTGCGACCGCGACGACCGGGGTGGCCACCTGGGTGGCGAAATGGAAGGGCGGCACGGTCGTGCCGCCGGAGGACGCCCCCGCACTCGCCGACGCCCTGGAACCTTTCCTCACCGACCCGGAGCTCGCGGAGACGGTGGGTGCCCGCGGTCGGGTCGGCACCGCCGAGCTCGAGCCGCTGCGTATCGCAGCCCTACGCGAGAAGGTCTACCAGAAGGCCATCGACCGTTTGCGGGCGCGCCACGGAAAAACCTCCGCCGTGGCATGAGGGTGGCGACCCGGGTCATCGATTGCCGGTCACGAACCTGATCCAGGCGAAAACCCTAGGGTAGGGTCATGAGCGGTCTGTGCGGTGTCTCCCTGGAACATCCGATCATGAACGCGGCTGGCACCTGCAAGACCGCCGAGGATGTCGAGACGTTCGCCCGGTCGGCGGTCTCGATGATCGTCGTTGGTTCGATTACCCGGGAACCGCGGTCAGGTAACTCCGGCAACGTCTACTGGCCCGGCCGGGTCTACTCGTTGAACGCGCTCGGGCTTCCCAACCGCGGGCTGGACTACTATGCCGCGCATCTGCCCGGTATGGTGCGGCGCGCTCACCGGGCGGGCAAGCCGTTGACCGTCAGCGTCGCCGGGTTCGGTGTTGACGAGTACCGCGAGATCTCCGCGGTCGTGGCGCGGACCGGGGTCGACCTGATCGAACTGAACCTGGCCTGCCCGAACGTTTGGGACGGCGGAACGCAGAAGCGCATCGCCTGCTTCGATCCCGGGCACACCGCGACGATCTGCACGGCGGTGGGCGACACGCTGGTGGCGCTGGCTGGTGCCGATCCGGCCCGACGCGTCCCCTACGGAGTCAAGATCTCGCCGTTCTCCGATCCGTCGGCCCTGGTGGAGCTCGCGACGGTGATCGATGAGGTCGCCGCGCGTCCCGGTGGCCCGCGGTTTGTCACGGCGGTGAACACCTTCCCCAACGCCTTCGCCGTTGACGAGGCGCACCGACCAGTCGTCGACGTCGAGCTCGCCGGTATGAGCGGGCCGGCGCTCAAGCCCGTCGGGCTCGGTCAGGTGCGCCAGCTACGCCGCCTGCTCCCGGAGAGTGTGGACATCATCGGGGTCGGGGGTGTGACCGACGGTCGTGACGCCGCCGACTATCTGCTGGCCGGGGCCACCGCGGTCCAGGCCGCCACCGCGTTCTGGAACCGTGCGGAGGATCCGGCCGTCTTCGGTTCCATTCTGTCCGACTGGATCGACCACACCGACCCGGCCGTCCCCTGAAAAGGGTTTCATGCGTGTTTTCCGTATATCTTCCCGGCATATTTTTTTCACGTCCTCGGCGCGGGAGCCCGTCGTGCCGGATCAGCCTCCGGCCGCCGCGTTTCTCGGTGCCGCTCGGCCTGGCTGCTCGGCGGTGTTCTCCGGGCCGCTTCCCGGGACCAGGGAGATCCGCCGGTCCGGTGGTGGAAACGTCAGCCGGAACGTGAAGGCGGTGGCGGTCGGGCCGTGGGCCCGCAGGTGACGAACCCGGTCCTCGGCCTCGTCCGTCCCCGGCCGATGCCCGGCGGGTACCCACCACAGGGCGTTGGTCGTCCGCTGGGTGGGATGAAACCACTCGCGCCGACGGTGTAGGAACGCCCCGTGGCCGCTATGGAAGACCAAGTTGGCCAGTGCCTCCACAGACTCCCACACGGTCAGGTTCACGATGATCGCATGGTCGCTGTCGCCCTCCCACACGAACGTGCGCACGGCGGTGTCGCCATCCTCGGGCCGCGGGCGCCAGACGACACCAGGCTGCCGGTCGCCGAGCGTGTTGGTGGGGGTGAGACCGGCGACGAAGTCGGTCAGGGCGGAGGAGCCGGGCGGCGCGAGCAGTCGGGCGATGTTCACCTGGGCCAGATGGTAACCCGTCATGAAGGCAGCCTAGCGGGAGTTTCCTAGATAGGTT
>NZ_CDXDOS010000200.1:0-6270 GCF_978021245.1 Frankia sp. CoBUL1 | reverse complement strand
TCTCAGGGGCGTACTGCGGTCCGCGTCACGTCGTCGATCATTGAGCGCGTGAGCGCCCCAGATGCGACGATGTCAAGGGACTGACATCGGATGTTGGCTACGGAGGCCCCAACGCGTGAACATCGTCGTTACCGTCAAGCAGGTTTCTGACACCTGGGCGGAGAAGAAGCTCGACGTCGCGGACAAGACCGTCGACCGTAAGAGTGTCGACAGCGTTATGAACGAGATGGACGAGTACGGGGTCGAAGAGGCCCTGAAGATCAAGGAAGCGCACGGGGGCGAGGTCACCGTCGTCACGATGGGACCGGCCAAGGCGGCCGAGACGATCCGCAAGGCCCTGTCGATGGGCGCGGACAAGGCCGTGCACCTGACGGACGACTTGCTGCACGGGTCGGACGCGCTGGCGACGTCCGCCGCGCTGGCGAAGGTGATCTCCACGCTGTCACCCGACATCGTCATCACCTCCAGCGAGGCTTCCGATGCCCGTGGCGGCGTCATCGGTGCCCTGTTGGCGGAGCGGCTGGCCCTTCCCCAGCTCACCCAGGCCCGCAAGGTCACGGTGGATCCGGCCGCGGGTAAGGTCACGATCGAGCGTCTCGCCGACAACGGCTACGCCCTGGTCGAGGCAAGCCTGCCGGCCGTGGTTGCCGTGGTCGAGAAGATCAACCAGCCGCGTTACCCTTCGTTCAAGGGCATCATGGCGGCCAAGAAGAAGCCGCTGACGACGTTGTCCGCCGCGGACGCGGGTCTGGACGCCGATGCGGTCGGGCTGGCCGGCGCCACGTCGACGGTCGTTGCCTCGGAGCCCGCGCCGCCGCGGTCGAGTGGCACGATCGTCAAGGGCGAGGGCGACGGCGGCACGAAGGTCGCGGAGTTCCTCGCGGCGCAGAAGCTTATCTGAGGGGTTTTGTCCGATGGCTGAAGTTCTCGTGCTCGTCGAGCACGCCGATGGTGAACCCAAGAAGGTCACCGCGGAACTGCTGACGCTCGCCCGTTCGCTCGGCGAGCCCGCCGCGGTGTTCCTCGGAGCGCCGGGCACCTATGCGAAGGCCAAGGAGTACCTCGCGCAGTATGGCGCCGCCAGGGTCTACGTCGTCGAGTCGGAGGACGTCGTCGGCTACGTGGGCGCGCCGGCGGCCGAGGTGCTGGCCAAGCTGGTCGCGGACGCGTCGCCGGCTGCCGTGCTGGTCGCCGCCACCGCGGACTCGCGGGAGATCGCGGCCCGCGTCGCCGCGAAGACCGACTCGGGCCTGATCTGGGACGCTGTCGCGCTGACCCCCGACCTGGTCGCCACCCAGGGTATCTTCGGCGGCTCAACGATCGTCACGTCGAAGGTCGTCAAGGGTGTTCCGGTGGTCGTCGTCCGGCCGAACTCGACGGCGCCCGAGGCCGCCCCGGTGACGCCGTCCGAGCAGACGGTGGACATCGCGATCTCCGACGCCGCGAAGGGGGCCAAGATCGTCGACCGCGTCGTCGAGGCGAAGTCCGGCCGCCCGGACCTCACCGAGGCCCAGGTCGTCGTCTCCGGTGGTCGCGGTCTGGGCGCCGCCGAGCACTTCACCCTGGTGGAGAAGCTGGCCGACACCCTCGGCGCCGCGGTCGGCGCGTCGCGTGCCGCCACCGACGCCGGGTGGTACCCGCACCAGAACCAGGTCGGGCAGACCGGCAAGACGGTGTCCCCGCAGCTCTACATCGCGGTCGGCATCTCCGGCGCGATCCAGCACCGGGCCGGGATGCAGACGTCCAAGACGATCGTCGCGATCAACAAGGACCCGGAAGCGCCGATCTTCGAGTTCGCGGACTACGGGCTGGTCGGCGATCTGTTCAACGTCGTCCCGCAGCTCATCGAGGCGATCGAGAAGCGCAGGGCCGGCTGATCGATCCCGCGGACCGGCCACGGCCGGGCGTCCATCCGTCTCGGCGAGGGTGGCGCCCGGCCGTCGTTTAGGACCCACGCCCGTGCGTCATCTCCGCGGGTCTTCGCGCACCCGGAGCACCACCAGCGTGAGGTCGTCGTGGTCGATCTCGCCCGCGTCCTTGAGCTGGTGGGCGAGCCCCTCCAGGTTCGGCTTGCGCAGGTCGGGAAGTCGCCGCCAAACCTCCGGATCAGTCCACGGCAGGGTGTAAAGCCACTTGCTGATCGCGTCGCTGCCGAGCAGGAAGACCTCCCCCGCCTCGGCGAAGCCTCGCCGCACCCGCACCGGCCAGCCCTCCCCGGTCGGCGCGAGCCGACGGGCCCGCCCGAGGTCGCTGGGCACCAGGTCGGGGGTGCTTGTGAAGGCTGCCGATGCGGAGTACGGGAAGAACTCGGGTTGCGCGCCCGCCAGGATGGCCTCCGGCGAGGGCACCCGGACCAGGCAGGAGTCGCCGACCGCGATCGCCTCCCACTCCAGCCGGCCGTCGTGTTCGTTCTCCTCGCTCCTGAATTGCAGTCCAAGAAACGTGGCGAACGCCGCTTCCGTCGCACCGACGCCCTGGAACCGCCAGTCGTCGGGATCGACCGTCGGCGGGCTCAGGTTCCAGATCCTGATCGTCTCGCGGAACCATTCGTAGATGCCCTCGGCCGAGGCCCCGATCGGCGGCGGCGTGTTGACGTATCGCGTGACCAGCAGGTTTGCCCACCGCCGCACGTCGACCCCCTCCGACGCGCCATCCGCGACGGCCGCCCGCCGGCGCGCCGTGCTCACCATCGTCGCGTCTTCGGAGGCATAGCCGCTGTTCTTCGGCAGCCACACCTGCACACGGCCCGTGACCCGCACTCCCGCACCTCTCCTTCCTCGGGACCCACCGCAGCCGTCGGCCCACCGCCCCACTCAGGCGTCGACCTGAGCCACCTGGGTGCCGACGGTGAGGGCGAGGACGATCGCGTCGGGTGTCGCGTTGGAGACGAATCCCCGGGCGCCGGGCCGGGTCTGCGCACCCAGGCGCTCCGCCGCGGTGCGCATCAGCGGCGGCAGCTCGCTCGACATCCGGAACAGCCCGCGAGCCCACTCGTCGGACAGCTCGGACTCGGCCGCGGGGAAGGTGGTGGTGGTCTGCGCGACCGCGGAGATGCTGATGTTGAACAGCAGCAGGTTGCCGTCCGCGGTGCGCAGTGACCGTAGCCGGTCGGCCCACATCTGCACCTTCTCGGGCTCGCCGTCGGTGGCTGCTCCATCGGTGATGTTGATGATGATTGGTGGGAAGGAGTCCTGGTGGCTCTGGGCCCAGCCGGAGGCGAGGCTCCCGGCCATGTCGAGGGCGGCGCACATCGGGGTGAGGCCCGCCCCGAACGGTTCGAACCACACGGGCATCGAGGAGCCGTGCCGCTCCTCCCGGCGCAGCACGCAGGAGAAGAGGTCCGGTACCGAGACCAGCCACTGGCCGGCGAGTGCTCCGGTGAACAGTGAGCGGGCCTCCTCGCCGCTGTAGCCGAGCACGGCGATGTCGTAGTAGGGACGCGGACCCTCGCCGCGCTCCTTGCTGCACCGACGGATGATCATCGCGAGGGTGTCGTTGACGATGTCGGCGAGGGCCTGCGCCTTGGAGATGCCGGGACGCCCGGCGATCGGGTAGTTCATCGAGTCGGACTGGTCCAGCAGAAAGATGAAGCAGCCCGGGGCACGCCGGTCGATCTGCTTGGTGTAGGGTATGGGCTTCGCGCTTCCTCAGGAGTCGGATCAGTACCGGGGGAGGTGGTCGTCGGCAGAGAGAGCGCCCGGGGGATCGTCCGCCGGGTTCGTCGGGAGGATGTCCGGCCAGGGCTCGCCGGCGCCCACCCGCCATGAGTTCGGGCATGCGCGGCAGGCGTAGGACGCGTCGACCTGGATGCTCCCGCACGAGCACTGCGGGTCCTCCAGCAGCGTCCGTCGATCGATCACCTCGACTCCGATCGGATGGACGGCGGCGCCCGGTCCCGGGGGGCCCGGGCGCCGAGGCGGGAGCGGACGCGGGAAGTCGGCCGGCGGGAAGTCGGCCGGCGGTGCCGGCCGCGGGTACCTAGTCGGCGGGAAGTCGGCCGGCGGGAAGTCGGCCGGCCGGAAGTCCCGGGGCGACGTCGGTTCCGGGTAGGTGCCGCGACCGGTCACGGCGTGGACGAAGCCGGCCAGCGGAACCACGGCAAGGCCGACCGCGAAGATCAGAAGCCAGCGCAGCGCGGTGCCGATCCGGCCGGGGCCGTGGGTGCCGTCGTGCACCGAGGCCGGCACCAGGACCTTGTGGTCGTCACCGATCGCCTCGACCGTGTCCGGAAGTGCCTCGGCTACCTTGTGGACGTCCGGGCGGGCACCCGGACCGACGGCGACGAGCAGCCGGGCGCCGACCTCGGCGAGCCGGGGGACGTCGGCGGCCGGCACCCCGAGCAACGGAACGCCGGCCGTGGACGATGCCGCAGGTGGGGTGTAGGCGGTGAAGACCGGGCCGTCCTTTCCCGTGCCGCGGGTGAATCGGGGCGGGAGCGGGACGTGGAGCAGCTCACCGTCCTTGAACGGGTGATCGGCCACGGCGTCCGGGTTGATCCCGAGTGCCGCGGCAATCTGCTCCCGGGTCTCCCCGGCCCGCACCTTGTACTGGATGAACAGCTCGGGCTCGTCCGGCTGCGGCGCCGACGACGCCACGAGTATCACCTGGTTGACGTCGTTGCCGCCGGCCGCCCGCAGGGCCTGGTCGGCGGAGGTCGTCACCAGGATCCTGATCGGCGACGGAGCCGTTCCGCCTCCGCCCGAGATCAGGCCGACGACGGCGATCGTGACCGCGGCCACGAGGATGCAGACCCCGATGATCCGCCGGTGGCGGCTCGGCCACGCGGTGTCGTCCGGCCCGCCTGACGGCGTCATGCCGCCTCCCATCGGTTGTCTCGAATGTCTCGAGCCTTCGGTCGTCTGGTGTCATCCCACGGTGAGGATGATCAGGATGAGTGCGAGGATGGCCAGGGCCGCGAGGACGAGAGCCGCCGTGCGCGACCCGGAGCCGCGGTTCGGCACGGATCCGGGGGGCGACGCCCGCCGCGCCCCGTCGCCGGCCGCGGAGGTCGTGCCGCCCTGACCCGCCGAGGGACCGGTGTTCGGCGATGTCCTGGTCGTCGCGTCCCAGAGATTCCGTCCCGCGGCTGGGGTGCCTGGGGTGGCCGGGGTGCCTGGGGTGCCTGGGGCTCCCGATGGAGAGGGCGGGATCGCCCAGCCCTGGCTGGGATCGATCGGCTTCGTCGGGACGGAAGCCTGGCTCGGTTCCCACCAGGAACTCCCCGCGCCGAGGGACGGCGCGACCGCCTCGCTGACAGGCGCGTCCGGCAGGGCGCTGTCGGCGTCGCGCAGCAGCGTTGGCAAATCGACGTCAACCGCCGGCGGCCCGAGGCAGAAGCGCCTCAGCAGCGGGACGAGCCGACGGACCTCGCCGTCCCGGCTTGCGGCGAGTCGTGACCAGATCGGCGTGTGGTCGGGCTGGGCGAGGTCGGACGCGCTCAGGATGAGGTTCTCGTCGCGGTGGAACTCTTCCCACAGGGCCGGGTCGGCGGCGACCGCCAGCACCGAGAGGTAGATGACGAGACCCGGGAAGGTGTCGACGCGGCGGTCCCAGTAGCCCGTCGCCTGCCGGCGGGGGTGCTGGTAGTGGCGATGTCCATGCTCGTCCGGCGGTAGGTGCGCGACCGCCGGGACCCAAACCGAGTCCAGGTCCACGAGGCGTACTGAACCTTGTTCGGTGACGAACACGTTGCCGTGCTGCAGATCGCCGTGGGCGATCTCGGCCTTGCTCATCTCACCGAGTAGAAGCTTCCATCCGGCGGCGAGGTCACGCAGCGCTTCCGGAGATGCGAGGTGCTGGCGGACGTAGGTCCGCAGGGTGGTGCCCTGGACCTGGTCCATGACGACCACCGGCCACCATTTCTCGCCGACCCGCACTCCCTGCGCGACCCACTCGGCTTTCGGGAAGGCTGACAGCACCCGATGACGACGTAGATGATTCGTTACCGCCGCATAGCGTTCGGCTCCGCCGGTCAGCGGCCGGGTCGGACAGCGCAGCGCGAAGGCACTGCCCGTCGCAGCTCCGAAGAAAACGACCGCCGACTCGCCGGTGACCTGCACCGGGGCACCGAAAGCGTCCCGTTCGAACCGGGCGGTCCGCAGCCGTGGATCCGTGAATACCTCCGCGCCAGTGGAGACCGCAGCCTCGAACTGGCCACCATTCGGCCAAACTCCCGCGCCGAGCACGCCGCTTCCCCCTGGGACGGACCGTCGGAAGTAACCGCCACCGTCGTTCAACCGGTGATCGTCCTTGCCCGTCGGACATTGAGCC
>NZ_CDXDOS010000199.1:0-6311 GCF_978021245.1 Frankia sp. CoBUL1 | reverse complement strand
CCCGGCCTCCCGGCCCAGCCAGTCCAGCACCAGCTCGGCGGTGAGCTCCGTCGCCTTGAGCATCGGCATGTGGCCGAACCTGTCGAGGATCTCCACCCGCCAGTCCGGGCGTTCCGCGGCGACATGGCGTGCCACGCCCACCAGGATCAGCCGGTCGGCGGAGCCGTGGACGAGCAGCGTCGGTTGCCGGACGGTGCGGACCATGTGCGCGAGCGAGGCCGGGCGCACCAGCGCCGCGATCGCCGCCGGCGGGACGCGGCCGGGGTCGGCGCAGAGCCGCCGCAGGTTCTTGTCGACGAGCTGGTGGGGGGTGTAGCGGCCGCGGCGGTACGCGAGGACCGCCGCGGCGAGGCGGGGGACCGGCAGACCGGGGTGAGCAGCGGGGCGAAGGCGAGCCAGGTGAGGTGGGAGCCGCCGAGACCGTGCACGCACAGCAGCAGCGGGCCGTCGGGTGGCCCCCCGAGGTCGACGTAGTGCACCGGCCCGTCCAGCTGGGCCCAGAACGACCGGTGGTTCTCCCGGCCGAACGGGTCCGCCGAAACCGGGGGTGTGGTGACCGGGGGCGTGGTTGACCGAGGGGGCGGTCACGTCGCGGCTGCTCATGCTGTGACGGTAGGACGACGCTCCTCGTGGCCGACGGACCCGCCAGCGGTGAAACAGGCGGTGAAACAGCAAGGTCGGCCGCCCGACGGCGGCCGACCTCCAGGAGTCACAGTGACCGGGAGGCGCCGAGCCGGAGCCGGTTCGGGTTTGCGACGGACCCGAACGAGAATGTCTCCGTGGCCGGCTCGAAGACCTCCGCGCCGTCGAGGACGCCGGAGCCGGTCTCCCGCTGACCTGGTAGGGAAAGCCCCGGGACCAGGTGGGTCGTCTCGTCCTGTTCCATGCGCAACGCTCCTTCCATCGTTACCGACACCTGTCCCTAAAACGGTATCGAGTGGACGTGGCGCGCAAAGTCTCCAAGTGATCTTGGTCACACCACAAATCCGAACGATGGCAATGCGTTGCGCCCTTCATTGGCTGTCGGATGGCCCTGGCATGCGCGGATCGTGCGCAGAGCATGCGCGAGCCGTTGGTCAGGCGCGTTCAACCGGCCAACCGGCCAACCGGCTCGGTCGAAACCGGGGCCGGTCGGCCGGAGCCCGCGGCCGGGGCGGGACGTCCGGTCAGGCCCGCAGGGGCGCGCCGGAGCCGGCGGTCAGGCTGTCGGTGCCGGCGCGGTGGGGGCCGTTCCGGGAGCGGCGCCCCGGCGCGGCGGGCGGCCGTGCCCGGTCGCCGGCCGCCCGAACCGGTGCCCCTCTCGCCGGGCGGGCCGGTGCTCGTTGCCGCGAGGCGTACCGCCGCGCGGTCCCCGCCCGCCGCCCGTGCGGGCTAGCGGGATCTCGTCCTTGCTGATCCTGGGCGCGGGCGGCCCGGCGAGCTCGAGCACGATCGGATCGTCGGCGGTCGTCGGGATCGGCCTCGCCTCGATCCCGACGGCGCGCAGCAGCCCGCGCACCTTGCCGCGTTCGGCGGGTAGGGTGACGAGCACGTCCGCGCCGTCGGCGCCGGCTCGGGCGGTCCGTCCGCCTCGGTGCTGGTAGGTCTTGGCGTCCTCCGGCGGACCGAGGTGCACGACGAGCCGGATGCCGTCAACGTGGATGCCGCGGGCGGCAACGTCGGTGGCGACCAGCACCCGGTAGAAGCCGTCGGTGAAACCGGCCAGCGCCCGGGTCCGCGCCCCCTGCGGCATTCCGCCGTGCAGCGGCTCGGCCGGCACCCCGGCCCGGCTCAGCGACTCGGCCACCCAGTCGGCGTCACGCTGGGTGCGCACGAACACCAGGGTGCGCCCCGAGCCGCCGGCGAGCGCGGTCACCAGGGCGACCTGCGCGGCCCGGTCGACGGCCTCGAGCGCGTGCCGGGCGAGCGTGGTGACCTGGGAGACCTCGGAGTCCACCGCGACCAGGACCGCGTCGGGCAGGTAGTCGCGCACGAGCACCTCGACCTCCCGGTCGAGCGTCGCGCTGAACAGCAGCCGCTGCCCGTCCGCCGGAGTGGCGTCGAGCAGTGCCTTCACCGCGGGCAGGAAGCCGAGGTCACACATGAAGTCGGCCTCGTCCAGGACCGTGATCTCGATCCCGTCCAGCACGCACGCGCCGCGCTCCACCAGATCGGTGAGCCGACCCGGGGTGGCGACGACCAGGTGCACACCGCGGCGCAGCGCGGAGATCTGCCGGCTGATGGACGTCCCGCCGTACACCGGCGCGAGCCGGAGGTTGAGCGCCTTGGTCAGGGGCTCAAGCGCATCGTTGACCTGTTGGGCCAGCTCGCGGGTCGGCACGAGGACGAGCGCACGGGGCCGGCGGGGCTGGGCCGGCCCCTGGCCGGCCAGGCGGGCGAGCAGTGGCAGCCCGAAGGCGAGCGTTTTGCCCGAGCCGGTCCGGGCCCGGCCGAGGACGTTCTCCCCGGCGAGGACGTCGGGCAGGGTCGATGCCTGGACTGGGAACGGGGCGGCGATGTCCCGGTCGGCCAGCGCCTTGACAAGCCGGCGGGGCAGGCCTGCGGCCTCGAAGGACTCGGCCGGCGGCCGGGGCTCACGCGTGGTGATGGTCGGTCCGGCCGGGCGCGCCGGGCCACCGGAACGGGAGCCGCTGTACCGCGGGCCGCGCCCGCCGGCGCCGCGGCCCCGGGCCGGGCGAGGCTGGCGCTGCGGGGCGTGCGACTGCTGGGAGCCGGGGGACTGCTGGCCCGGGTGGGACTGGGAGTTTCCGTACTGAGACAGAGGATCCGCCGATCAGGTCAGGGCCGCCATGGGTCCACCCGGACTGGATGAGGTGTCCCACACCAGTCCGCGTATCGTCCGGAGGCCGGGGGTACGGCCGGGTTTCGCGACCGGACCCACCGGCGGGTCATCCCCGCTAGGGCGCTCGCACCGACCTCGCACACCCGACCGTTCGGCCGGGCGCGGACGGCCTTGCAAGCCGTCGTTCTGTTCAAGGTACATCGCCGTTCCGCCACGCGGAGTGTGAGAGACGCCGATCCTGCGGCTGTACGTCTCGGGCTCACCCGCTGGTTCGTCCCGGGTTGCTCTTTCGGGCGAGCGGGTCGCCGGCCGCGGTGCGCAGTCCCCGGTCGCGGGCGGTGACGTGCCCGGCCCAGGCCACCAGGGTGACGACGCCGACGAGTGTCCCGTAGGCACCCACCACCCGCCCGGCCGCGCTGTGCCCCGCCGCGAGATTCACCACCGCGTCACCGAGCCCGAACACGACCGCGAGCCCGAGCCTGAGCCTGAGCCCGGCGGGCGTCGCCGCCCGCCCGCCCGCCGCCGCGATGGTCCGTCGCCGGGTGGCCGACGGCCGCGACGTCCGACCGGCGTGCAGCGAGCTCAGCACGAGTGGCCCGAGGATCGCCGTGACAGCCAGCAGCTCCATGGTGGTGCTGCGGTGGGGCGTCACGAGGAACCAGGAGCTCACGGCGAACGCGGCGGTCGGACCGGGGGAGACCGGCCCCACGCACGTGGGTGGTTCCACCGGAATGCCCGATCCCGCGGCGGTGCCCGGTCTCACCGGAGTGTCCGATCCCACGGCGGGGTCCGGCCCGATGGGGGCACCGGATCCGACCCGGCAGCCCGGTCCGACCCCGGCGTCCGCGAGGCTCGGACGAGGCGCGCTGAGCACGAGCAGCGGTGCGACCAGCAGGAGAAGGTAGTGGCTCCACACGATCGGGGAGGCGAGGATCGCGGCGGCGACGGCACCGGCGAACAGCAGCCGTTCGTCGTGGCCCCGCCGGGTGGCCGCCCAGCAGACCGCGAGGACGGCCAAGGCGCAGAGCCGGGCGATCGAGGCGGCGGCCTCCATCGCGACACCGATGTTGACAAGCAGGCCGGTGAGGCTGAGCCCGTTCGGGGCCTCCGCCCGGGCGAGCGCGTCCAGCATGCCGACGTAGGTGGCTGTTCCCACCGGGCTGAGCAGCTCACCGGCCAGGAACAGGGCGCTGAGACCGGCGAGGGCCACCATCCAGGCCCGCAACCGGCGGGCGAGCAGCAGCCAGAGCAGCAGCGGCGCGAGAAACAGCTTGCTGTAGACGAGCAACGCGACGACGCCGCCACAGGTCCAGGGCCGGTCGCGTCGTTGCCAGGCCAGCGCCAGCCCCGCGAACAGCAACGCGTTGAGGGTGCCCATCTGCAGCCCGATGATGGTGCACGACGGGGCGATGACCAGCGCGTACACCCGCCAGTCCCGGGCGCCGGCGAGGTGGGTCCCGCCGAGCAGGGCGAGCACGGATCCCGCGACGAAGATGTCGTCCGCATGTGCCAGGCAGGACAGCGGCGCGAACGGCATCGCCGTGAGGTAGGGGTAGACGAACGCGAAGCCGGAGTACACCGCCCCCGTGCCGGGGGCGGGATAGGGATCGAGCCCGTGCCGTACGGCCGCGCCGGCCCGCAGGAAGACGTCGACGTCGTAGTGGCCGATCCGGGTGATCAGTCCGAACCAGACCAGCATGATCAGTCCGGCGACCGGCAGGCTGGGCCGACCGGGTGGCGTCGGCCATGGCAGTCCCCGGACGAGCTGTCGGTTATCCGGGCCGGGCCGGCTCCCACGCTCGTCGCCACGGCGATCGTCCTCGTTGCCCCGCATGCTTCCCTCAGCTCCACCCGTTGCGTCAGAAGGCGAGTTCGGTGACCAGGTGGATGATCAGTCCCACGAGGGCGCCGACGACGGTGCCGTTAATCCGGATGAACTGCAGGTCGCGACCGACGTGCAGCTCGATGCGCCGGGAGGCCTCGTCGGGCTGCCAGCGGCCGACAGTATCTCCGATGACCGCGGCGATGTCGTCCTTGTACCGGCACACCACGCGGGTGGCCGCGTTCGCCACGGTGTGGTCGACGGTGCGCGCCAGCTCCGGATCGGTGGCGAGCTGGGCGCCGAAGGCCGCGAGTTCGTCGGTCGCGCGGACCCGGGCCGTGCTGCCCGGATCGGAGGCGAGATCGAGCAGGATGCTCTTCGCCGTGGCCCACATGGCGGAGATCACCCGGTCGACCTTGGGATGGGCCAGGAGCCGGTACTTGATCTGCTCGACCTGCGGTCCCAGCGCCTCGTCGGTGCGCAGCCGGCCGGCGAAGCCGTGCAGGAACGCGTCCAGGGCGCGGCGTGCCCGGTGCTCGGGGTCGGTGCGCAGCGCTTCGGTGAAGCGCAGCGCCTCGCTGTACGCCTTGGCCGCGACCGCCTCGTCCAGCCACTTCGGAGACCAGCTTGGTGCCCGCTCCTGCACGGTGCGGGTGAAGACCTCCGGGTTCTGCTTCAACCAGGTCTCGGCCTCGGTGACGATCACGTCGACCAGTCGATGGTGCAGCCGGTCCTCGACCACCCGTTCCAGCGCCATTCCGAGAGCCCCGGCCCAGGGCCGTTCGACGATGCGGGGCAGCACCGCCTTCTCGACGAGTTCGCGGACCAGGTCGTCGTTCATCCCGGAGACCACCGCGGTGAACCGCTCCGCCGCCTCGGTCGTGACCCGTTCGGCGTGCGACGGCTGGCGCAGCCAGGCACCGGCCCGGGCGGACACGCCGATGCCGTCGATCTTCTTCCGGATCACGTCCTCGGCGAGGAAGTGGGTGCCGACGAAGTTCTCCAGACTCCGACCAAGCGCGTCCTTACGTCGAGGAATGATCGCCGTGTGCGGGATCGGGAGGCCGAGTGGGTGGCGGAACAGCGCGGTCACCGCGAACCAGTCGGCCAGTGCGCCGACCGCGCCCGCCTCGGTGGCCGCGGCCACGTACCCGATCCACCCCGGGCCACCGTGGGCCTGCCAGCGGGCGGCGAGGAGGTAGATCGTCACCACCGCGGCCAGCAGGCTGCCGGCGATGAGCCGCATCCGGCGAAGCCCGCGGCGCAGGCCCACCTCGTCGGTGGTGCCGCGCGCGAAGCCAGCCGACACCGGCCCGGAGACACCCTCCGGATCGTTCATCGCCGCCCGTTCGGTCGGCAGCCCGTCCCGCCGCCCACTGAGATCCTCCTGCTCGTTCCGCCAGCCGGATCGGCGCGGACCGATCAGGCTGGCGGGCGAGCCTGGCGGTGCCGGACGAGGCGATCCTCGGCCACCTTATGCGGGAGCACCGCCCATCCGGACCGGCGTGGGGATCATTCGGTCTGGCGCCGGATCCGTTGCTGGATGACGACCAGATCGACGATGGCGACGAGGGCGAGGAAGGCGAGGAAGGCTGCGCCGGCTGTCTGTCCCCGGACGGCGAAGAAACCGGCGAAGACCCCGCAGAACACCAGGCCGAACGCGGCGAGGACGCGGCGTAGCCCGAATGCGCTGTGAGCCGGGGGGAA
>NZ_CDXDOS010000198.1:0-6365 GCF_978021245.1 Frankia sp. CoBUL1 | reverse complement strand
TCGTCACGCATGTCATACTGGCCGACCCCACCGAGGTGGGCGGGGTCGGGGGCACCGACGAGCCTGCCGGCGCGGGGCGGTCGAAGGCCAGGCATCCGGCCGGGGAGTCGTCCCGCCAGCGCAGGTCGTCGCCACGCAGGTGGGGGAGGGCGCGGCGCAGGGCGAGCGCGCTGCGCACGAGCAGCCAGGTCGACATCGGGTCGGCCGCCTGCGCGAGGACCGCGAGGTCCGCCCAGTCGGCGGGTTGCGGCAACCACGGGTCGGCGCCGGCCGAGGTGAATCCGTAGGGAGGCGCGTCCCCCGACCACGGCAGGGGGATCCGGGCGCCGTCCCGGCCCGGCGACGTCCCCCCGGACCGCGTCCAGATCGGGTCGCGACGGGCGGCCGGCGGCACCTCGGCCTGCGGCAGCGCCAGCTCGTCGCCCTGGTACAGCACCGCGGTGCCGGGCAGCGCGAGCAGCGTGAGCAGAGCGGCGCGCGCGCGGCGGGTCCCCGTGGGACCGCCGCCGTAACGGGTCGCCGGCCGCACCACGTCGTGGTTGGCGAGCACCCAGGTGCCCGGCGCGCCGACCGCCGTCAGCGCGGCGCGTTCGGCGTCGATGGCGGCCCGCCAGGCCGCCGCCGACCAGGGGATGCTCAGCAGGGAGAACGAGAACGTCAGGTGCAGCTCGTCCGGTCGCACGTAGCGGGCGAGCCGGGCCGGGTCGCGCACCCAGGTCTCCCCGATCAGGACCCTGGGACGCCCGTCGCGGGCGGTGTACTCGTCGGTGATCGCGCGCCACGCGCGGTAGATCTCGTGCACCCCGTCCTGGTCCCAGACCCGGGGCTCGTGCTCCTCGCGGAACCCGCTGTCCGGAGCCAACCGGGCGCCGGGCGGGTTGTCCCGTAGCTCGGTGTCCTTCATCAGCCCGTGGGTCACGTCGATCCGGAACCCGTCGACCCCTCGATCGAGCCAGAACCGCAGCGTCGCGGCATGGTCCGCGCGGACGGCGGGATGATCCCAGTTCCAGTCGGGCTGCTCGGCGTCGAACAGGTGCAGGTACCACTGGCCGTCCGCCACCCGCGTCCAGGCCGATCCGCCGAACACCGATTCCCAGTTGTTCGGAGGCTGCTCGCCGCCGGGGCCTCGGCCGTCGCGGAAGATGTAGAGCTCCCGCTCGGGACTGCCCGGCGCGGACGCGAGCGCCGCCTGGAACGCCGGATGCGCCGAGCTTGAGTGGTTCGGCACGAGATCGATCAGCACGGCGAGCCCGGTCTCGGCGGCGTCGGCGAGCACGGCGTCGAGGTCCGCGAGGTCACCGAAGAGCGGATCCACGCCGCGATGGTCGGCGACGTCGTACCCGTGATCGGCCATGGGGGACGAGTAGAAGGGCGTGATCCAGATCGCGTCGACGCCGAGTTCCGCCAGCACGGGCAGATGCCGCCGTAGCCCCTCCAGATCGCCGATCCCGTCGCCATCGGAATCGGCGAAACTGCGAAGGTACACCTCGTACAGCACGGCCCGGCGCCACCACGTCCCGTCCTGGCCGGGCGACCGCCCCCGGCCGTCGGCGCCATTCGGGCGATCCAGCTCCCCGGCGTCGCCGGCTCCCGCGCTGTTGTCCTTGTTGTCCTCGGCGCCCTCGGTGTTCTCGTTGCCCTCGCCCGCGTCGCTCCGGTGGCCGCGCTGGACACTAGATCGAGGGTAGAAAGAAGATATTTTCTCTCTCTTGGTAGATGAGGGTGTCTTTGTGGAGTAGCCCGCAACAGAATGATCTGTCCTCATCTGGCTCCTTCTGGCGTTTCTGGTCCTTTTGGGACAGATGCTCCCTGTTGTGCGCCTATCCAGGGACCGCTCCGCCGCGTCGGGACGGCGCGGCGGAGCGCGTGTTCCTCGGTCGGGCGATGCCTGTCCAGCATCAAACCCGGTCGGTGGGGGCGAAGGTAGGGCGATGGGGTGCTGGTTGCGGCTCGGGTCGACGTTCCCCCGATGCGTGATATCCGATATCCGAACTAGACTTCCGCAGATAGACCGGGTGACTGGCTGTTACGAAGCGGTACCGGGAATCGGATTCGGTCGGGGATGTGATGGTGTGCCCGTGACGTCGGAACCATCCACCGGGAGTTCGCCCCAGGCGCCCGGTATATCAAGGTTCGTCAGTGAGTCGCGGAGGTCCGATCAGGTGCGGCGGTCGGCGTCCGCAGGTCTGCGGGCCGCGCGGGAGGCCGTCCGCGCGCTGTGTCACGGTGCTCGGGGGGAGCATGACGACGGATCGAGCGGCTCCGATCCGTCCTTCCTGGCCGATGCCGGTCTCGTCCTCGGCACCTCCCTCGACCCCGATCGGGTCGTCGATCTGATCGCCGGACTCGCCGTGCCCCGCCTCGGCACGGGCGCCCTGGTGTGGCTGCGCGAGGGTGACCAGGTCAGGCTCGGTGCCTCGGTCTTCCACGACCCGAAAGTCGGCAGGATTATGCGGGCGATTGTCGCCACGCGGCCGCCCCAGCTCGCGGACGAATTCCCGCCGGGCGTCGTCATGCGTGAGGGCCAGACGTACTGTCTGCCGGACTTCGACGAGCTGCGCCCGGTGCCGCTGTTCCCGTACGAGCTCGCCTACCAGCAGTTCCGCCGGATCCAGAGCGGTCCAACCGTCACCGTCCCGTTGCCGGCGCACGGCCGGATCCTCGGCGCGATCACCGTCGGGCGCGGCACCGGCTTCTATTCCGGAGCGGAGGTGAACCTGCTGGAGGACCTCGCCCGGCGGGGGGCCGTCGCGCTGGAGAACGCACAACGCTTCCGCGAGGCACAGGAGTCCGCGCTGACCCTGCAACGGTCCCTCCTGCCGGCGCATCCCCCCGCACTCGACGGGGTCGAGATCGCGATGGAGTACCGGCCGGGGACGGCAGGCACGGAGGTGGGAGGCGATCTCTACGATGTCATACCGCTCGCCGGGGGACGGGTCGGGGTGGCCATCGGTGACGTGATGGGGCGCGGCCTGCACGCCGCGGCGGTGATGGGCCAGCTGCGGGCGGCGCTGCGCGCCTACGCCCTGGAGGATTGGAGCCCCGTCGAGGTGCTGACCCGGCTCGACCGGGTCGTCGGCCTGCTGCCCGGTCTCCAGCTCGCGACCTGTATGTACGCCGTCTATGACCGGAACACCGGCCGGGCGACGATCGCGAGTGCCGGCCATCTCGCGCCGTTGGTGATCCTTCCCGACGAGGACCCCGACTATCTGGTGCTCGACCCCGGGCTCCCGCTGGGAGTCTGCGAGGGGGCGATGTTCAGCGAGACGACCGTCGCGCTTCCACCCGGATCGGCGTTGGTGATGTTCACCGACGGCCTGGTGGAGTCGCGACGCCGACCGCTCGTGGACGGCCTGGACAATCTTCGACGCGGTCTTACCACACAGCGGGCCCGGGCTGCCGCGGTAGGCCTCAAGGCGGTCGAAGTCGCAGCGGGTGCCGACGTGGCGGCCGGAGGCGAGGGCGAGGGCATGAGCGCGGAACGGACCGGGAAGGCGGAACGGACCGGGAAGGCGGGGACGGATCGGCGGGCCCCCGGCCCGTCGCTCGGCCCGCCCCCCGGGGTGCCGGAACGCCGCTCCTGGGCGGACCGGCGGCGCCGGGCGCGCAGGGTGAACTTCGCGGCGCGTAGCTGGTTCGGTCCGGACACCGTCAACGGCCCCGGCGAGGGCCCCGTCGAGGAGACCGCCCGCACGCTGCTCGAACGGTGCCTGATCGCAGCCGATCTCCCGGCCCGGACCGACGACGACACCGCCATGGTGGTGCTCACCACGCAGGCCGTGAACCCGCCATTGCTCGAACTCGCGTTGCCCGCGGTGGCCGCGTCGGCAGGCGAGGCCCGGACAGCGATGCGTTCGGTCCTCGCCGAATGCGGGATCACCTCCGTCGAGGACGCGATGCTGCTGGTCAGCGAGGTGGTGACGAACGCGGTGCTGCACGCCCGCAGTGATCTGGTACTGCGGGCATCGATGGAACCCGGTCGGCTGCGGATCAGTGTCGAGGACCGGGAAGGCGCGCGTCTGCCCCGGCCCGGCGCGGCCGCGGAGAACAAACCCGAGCCCGAGTCGGGGTGGGGCCTGCTGCTGGTCGAGGCGCTGGCGCTAGCCTGGGGGGTGGAGATGACCCCCGGGGGCAAGCGTGTCTGGTTCGACATCGAGATACCCGACCAGGAGCCGGGTGCTGCCGGCCCGACGAGACCGATCGTTGGACCCGATCCGTCTCCCGCGGCGGGCCCGTCCCGGAAGCCTCCCCTCGACCCGCCGATCCAGGGCCGGTGCTGGGGATAGCATCCGGGGCCGGGCCACCTGACGATCCGGGCCAAGGCCGCGTGATCAGGCGGTGGCGACGGCGCGGGCGGCCCATTCGTCCTCGGCCTTGCGCACGATGTTGCGCAGCATTCCACCGAAGACGGCTGCGTGGAACGGGCTGACCGACCACCAGTAGAGCTGCCCGGGAAGTCCGCGGGGCAGGAAACTCGCGCGCTGCGAGTAGGTCGTGGTGCCCTCGGAGTCCACCATCGAGCGTAGTTCCAGCCATGCCTCGCCAGGCAGCTTCATCTCGGCACGCAGCCGGAGCAGGTGGCCCGGTTCGATCTCCTCGACCCGCCAGAAGTCCAGCGCCTCCCCGACGTGCACCCGCTGCGGATCACGCCGGCCCCGGCGCAGACCGACGCCACCGAGGGCGGTGTTCACCCAGCCGCGGGCGGACCAGGCCAGGGGCCACGAGTACCAGCCGTTGTCGCCCCCGATGCCCTCGATGACGTGCCACAGACAGGCCGGCGGCGCCGCCACGGCCATGCTGCGCTCGTCGACGTAGAGGGATCCCCCGGCCCACTGCGGGTCGGTCGGCAGGGGCTCGTTCGGGGGGTGCGTGGCACCGGCGCCGTCCCTGTCGTCCGATGCGCCTCCCGGACCCGGCCACACCGCCGTCGACCATCGGGTCTTCACCGAACGCGCCCGCACCCGGGCCAGTGCGAGGGCCACCGCGGCGTCGAAGGGCAGCAGTCCCTCGGCAGGATCGGGGATCCAGCGGGCGACCTGGTGGTCGTGGACCACCACCTCGTTGCGCAAGGAACGGATGAGCGGCCTCGCGATGCCGCCCGGCACCGGGGTGACGAGCCCGACCCACAGCGAGGACAGTTCGGGGGACAGGATCGGAACCGGGACGATGATCCGGCGCCGCAGCCCCTCGGCGGCGGCGAAGCGCTGCATCATCTCCGCATAGGTCAGGATGTCCGGGCCGCCCACGTCGAAGGTGCCCTCGACGTCGTCGGGGACCTCCAGAGCGCCGATCAGATAATGCAGCACGTCCCGGACGGCGATTGGCTGGATCCTGGTCCGCACCCAGCGCGGCGTCAGCATCACCGGCAGGCGCTCCGTCAGGTAGCGCAGCATCTCGAACGAGGCGCTGCCGCTGCCGATGACGACCGCCGCACGCAGCACGATCGTCGGAACCCCCGAGCCGAGCAGGATCCTCCCGATCTCCTGGCGGGAGCTCAGATGGGCGGACGTGCCACCCGTCGTCGCCGGGCCCAGCCCGCCGAGGTAGACGATCCTGCGGACATCGGCCGCCCGGGCCGCGGCGGCGAAGGCGTTCGCCGCCCGCCGGTCGACCGCGGAGAAGTCACCACCACTGTCGATCGAGTGGATGAGGTAGTAGGCGACCTCGATCCCGTCGAGTGCGGACCGCAACGACTCCGGATCCCGGGCGTCGGCGCGGACGACCTCCGCCCGGACGGCCCACGGGATGTCCCGCAGCCGGACGGGATCCCGGGTCATGACCCGGACGTGGTGGCCACGGTCGAGCAGGCGGGGAGCCAGCCGGCCGCCGATGTACCCGGTCGCCCCGGTGACGAGGATGCGCACGCTGGTTACCTGCCCCGGTAGGCCCCGCCGTACCCTGGCGCCCGGCCGATCCGCCGTCGCCGTGCCGGGGAACGCCTCGAACAGGCGGGGAACGCCCCGGGCGGGCGCCGTCAGGCCGAGGCGGCCTCGGTCACGTCGGTACTCAGGTAGGCCGACCAGCGTGGATCCATCCGACGGGAGCCCAGAATGCGCCAAGCGGCTCCGCTCGGCGCCCGTGGCGCCGTGCGGAGCCGCCAGCCGAGATCAGCGACGGCCCGGTCGGCTTTCAGATGGTTGCAGCGGCCACAGGCCGCCACGACGTTCTCCCACGCATGCGGGCCCCCACGGGAGCGTGGAATGACATGATCCAGGGATGTTGCCGGAGCATTGCAGTACACGCAGCGATGATGGTCGCGGGCCAGCACACCCTTGCGGGTCAGCGGGACCTGCGAGCGGTACGGCACCCGGACGAAACGCGCTAACCGGACCACGATCGGGACATCGATGGATGCCGTCGCGGAC
>NZ_CDXDOS010000197.1:0-6412 GCF_978021245.1 Frankia sp. CoBUL1 | reverse complement strand
GTTCGCCCCCGCCCCACCCCGCACCGGGAGACGTGGCCGGCCCCGACTCAAGGGCGACCGGCTGCCCTCCCTCGCCCAGCTCGCCGCGGCCGCGACGTTCCGCCCGACGGCCGTGACCCGCTACGGCCGCGCCGGGACCGTGCACACGGCGGTCATCCGCTGCCTGTGGTATGGAGTGTTCGGCCCCCGCCCCGTCACCGTCGTCCTCGTCCGCGACACCGACCGGCCCGGGACCTACGACCTCGCGCTCGTCACGACCGACACCCTGACCAGGCCCGCCGAGCTCGTCGCCCGCTATGCGGCCCGCTGGTCGATCGAGGTCGCGATCGCGGACGCGAAGCAGATCTTCGGGGTCGGCCAGGCCCGCAACCGACTCACCGCCGCCGTCGAACGCACCGTCCCGTTCGGCCTGGCCTGCCAGACCCTCGCCTTCGCCTGGTACCTCACCACCGGCCACCACCACGGCGACGCCGCCGACCACCGCGCCCGCACCCCCTGGTACACCACCAAGACCCGCCCCTCCACCGCCGACCTCGCCGTCAAGCTCCGCCGCGTCCTGATCACCGCCCAATATCAGCCCACACGGCCCGCGAACCCGACCGACGCGGAAATCCACACCCTCCGCCTCGCCTGGGCCACCACCGACAGCGCCCTCGCGGCCTGACCAGCCCCCATCCCGGCCCCACAGCCCGGGAACCAGACAAAACAGACATCGACCCGAGACCGCAAACCAGCTCAAACACCCCACCACGAACCAGCACACCAAACACGCACAGAACACGTCTCACGCGACGTCAACCATAAAATTGGAGATCAAGAAAACCGCGAAAGTCGAGAAACCACCACACGGTCTAAAGTCACCGCAGGCGCCTGATCAGCCACTAGCCTACCGTCGGAGCGTGGATATAACGTGACAGTCACATCCTCTCATGGTTATGCGGAGGCTACCTTGGCGGCGGCCTTCATCGCCTTCTTGTACTCCCGGACCTGGTCACGGGTGGAGACGTCGGTGATGTCCGCGATGGAGCGGAAGGTGCCCTCGTCCCCGAACGGCGCGGACGCCTCCCGCCACCCCGGCGGGGTCACGCCAAGCTGCTTACCCAGCAGCGCCACAAAAATCCTGGCCTTCTGCTGGCCGAACCCCGGCAGCGCCGCCACCCGCTCCAGCAGTTCCCTGCCGTCAGCCGCGGTCGTCCACACCCGGGCCGCGTCCCCGTTGTAGGTGTCCACGATCAGCTGGCACATGGCCTGCACCCGCTTGGCCATCGAAGCCGGGAAGCGGTGCAGCGCCGGCACCCGCGAGAAGATCACACCCAGCGCGTCGGGGTCGTACTTCGCCAGCTCCTCCGCGTCCAACGGCCGTCCGAGCCGCCGGGTCAGCTCATGGGGAGCAGCGAACGCCCTCTCCAGAGGAATTTGTTGATCTAGGACCATACCCACCAGGAGCGCCAGGGGGTACTCGGTGATGAAGGCGTCCGCCTCTGGATCGCCGGACAGGTGCAGGCCCATGCCCGTCAGGGTACCCACGACGAGTACCCCGCCGGACTGGTGCGTCCGGCGGGGCGGAGGCGTCAGGGACGCCAGACCACTTCCACCCGCTCGGGGTCGAAGCGGTTCTTTGGGCCGTCAGCCGCCTTGAGTACGACGGCCTCGATGACGGTACTGATGATCTCCCGGCGCTGCTCCAGCTCCAGGGAAGGCCATGCCTCGGCCACGTTCGTGACCTTGGGGACGGTGTGGGCGCGTATCCACTCGGCTTGCTCTGCCCTCAGGTGGAGGATTGCTTGCTCCTGCTCGCGCACACGGGGGGAAGACGTACGGGCCGGGCAGCTCGTCCCGGTCGTAGGCACCCATGAGTTCCGCGATCTTGTCCTCCGCCTTGGCCAGGCTCTCCCGCCCTTGGCCATTGGCCGGCACCGGCCTCGACGTCGCGGCCTGCCAGGTAGGCCAGGACCAGCTCGGAAACAATGTCATCAACATGGTGGCCGGTGACGCCGACCTTGCCGCACCCGCCCGCGGTGACTGCCTTGCAGGCGTAATGGTGCTTGTCCCACCGCCGGTCGTAGCCGCCCATCAGGTGCCGGCCGCAGAAGCCGCAGCAGATGATCCCGGACAGCAGATACTTCCGTCCGCCGATGTGGACATGCTTGGAAACCCGGCTCGGGTCGCGGCGCTTCGCCGCCACCGCCTCCCAGACCTCCAGGTTCAGGATGGGCTGCTGCTGGCCCTTGACCGGCTGACCCTCCGCGTCCACCACGTAGCGCTTCTCCAGCGGGACGGAGGTGGGGCCATACACCCGGTAGCCGACGATGCGCGGGGACAGGTAGATGTTGCGCAGGACGGGTTTTTGCCACTTCTTGCCGGTGGCGCTGGCGATGCCAAGATCGTTCCACTGGCGGCAGATGGTGTGGAGGCCGACGCCGGCCAGGACCTGATCCGCTCCCGCGACCAGGAGCGCCGCCGCCGCGGTTCGTCCTTGGTTTCCTTGTCGGCCAGCCAATAGTCGGCCACTGCCGCTCCGGCCGTCCACGGGCCAATGCGCCGCACGCTTTGCAGCTCGTCAACCAGGGCGGGCCAAGACAGACGGCTCCAGGTGGTGCCGTGCTCCAGGTAGGCGATCGCGGCAGCCTGCAACGCCGGCCGCTTGAAGGCCAGACCGATTTCGGTGAACTGCACGCCGGTCAGGCCGAGGACCGTTTCAGCGGTGGGAAAGAGAGCCAACGTGCCACCGTCTGGCAGCTCCACCTGCTGGCCGTGAGCCGCGCACAGGGTCCGGTAGAGCTTCTTGGACTGCCCCGCCCGGATGACCTGGCGCAGGATGGCAACGCCCAGCGCCTCCCACAAGGACGGGTTGCGCAGACGCCCGACCTGGCCCAGGTCGGCGAGCTCCTTCGCCAGCTCCGGCACCTCTTCGGCGGCGCCGGGCGATGATGTCGGGGTCGGCCTCGAGGATGACGCACAGGTCGGGGCGGGCGGCTTCGGCGTTGAGTGCCCAGAGGAAGGCCGGGTCCAGGCCGTCGAAGCGCTGCATGACCAGCCCCGACGGCACGTAGCGGTCGGAGATGATGGTCTGGCCCAGCTCCAGATGCGGCCGGATCTCGGTCTCGACGTGGTGGTAGCGGTCCGCCGCATACACGCAGGCCAGGGCGTGTCCCGTGACGGTTTCGGTCAACTCGCGGGCCAGTACACCGATGGGGCCGGCGGACGGTTCGGCCGTGACGTGGACGTCCTCGCCCGCCGCGACGAGCAGTTGGGCGAGGTGGCGCACGAGCGTGGACTTGCCTGCCCCGCTCGGTCCGTCCACGCTGATGAACAGTCCTCGGCGGTGGTCAGAAAAGGGTCGCAGCCGGGTCATCGTCGCTTCCAGGGGGAAGGTCGCGGAGTTCGTCAAGGGACAGGGGGCGGCCGGCCGGGCTTGTTGCCAGCAGCGCGAACAACCGGGCCGTGACCAGCGCGTCGTAGGTGGCTCGGTGGGGCCGGTGCTGTGGGTCCAAGCCGTCGGCCAGGTTGAAGGCCTCCACCAACGAGCCGAGCCGGTAGCTGACGCGCTCGGGCCGGAGCCGCCGCGCGAGCCTGAGCGTGCCGAAGACGTCCCGCGGTTCCCAACCTGGAAGGCTGCGCCGCAGGACGCCGAGGTCAACGTGCGCGTTGTGGGCGACGATTGCCACGCCCTCCAGGGCCGCGCGGATCTCCTTTTCCACGTCGGCCAGGACCGGCGCGCCTGCGACCATGTCGCTCGTGATGCCGTGGATGCGGCGGGCGAATCCGGTGATCGGGCGCTCGGGCCGCAGGAGCCAGGCGGTCGGCTCCCCGATCACGCCGCCGGTGATGGGCACGACCGCCAGCTCCACCAGGTCCGGCGGCTGGTGGCCGTTGCCCTCCACATCCACCACGGCGTAGTCCAGGCTCGTCCAGTCCGTCATGAGGCGACCGGCTCCTTCCATCCGATGTCGGCGCGGCCGTGGCGCCGCGCGTGGTGAGGATGGCGCACGTCGTGGACCTGGAAGCCGAGGGCGTGCTGGAGGAAGTAACGGGGCTGCTCGTGCGGGAGGCCCGCGACCACGGCGGCCCGGTCGGTGATGTCCACGACCTCAAGGCCGTCCGTGTCGGGCACCGTGCTCGCGAGGGCCACCAGCTGCGCTCGCGTAGGGACCTGGTGGGCCTCGTGGCACCGGCGGATCTGACCCACCGGGCAGATGTCGCACAGTTCCCGGACGCCAGTAGAAGATCGTGCGGTAGCGGCGGGGCCGGACGGCGGTTGCCAGCCGCAGGGAGGCCGCCGCGACCTCGGAGGGGTGGGGCTCGATGCGCCGGTCCTCAACGCCGGAGTAGATGAACAGCACGGTCAGCTTGACACTCGTCAGGCGGCCCAACACACGACCAGGACAAGCTGTTCCACGAACGCGACGTCCACCGGGTCGTCGAGGGGACCACGACCCTACGCGGGCCGAAGGCCGCCGACCCGCCGTTCCCCGTGCGCACGGTCTTCTCCCACTCGGCGCGGCGCGCCGAGACGTCCGCGACCACCCGCACGAAACAGATCGACAAGGCGCGCGCGGCGCTCGTCGTGCTGCACCGCAACCTTGGGATCCGCTACTACCCCGACGAGGCAGCGGTCCGCGCCCGCGTCGAGAAGATCACCGCAGAGTGTCGGGGCGTGGCTGCGCACGCACGTCGACACCGACCCCGACACCGGCAGACCACACCTGACCTGGTTCTTCGACCCCGACGCGCTCGACCTCGCCCAGAAGGCCGACGGCTGGTTCGCGCTGCTGACGAACCAGAGCATCGAGGAGAAAGACGCCGCCGGGGTCTTCCTCGACTACAAGGGCCAGGAGGCCTCCGAGCGGCGCTACAGCGCGTTCAAGGACCCGCTCGCCGTCGCCCCCCTACGTCGAGAACAACCAGCGGATCCACGGCCTGCTCCGCCTCGTCGGCCTGGCCCTGCTGCTGTTCTCCCTGACCATGCGCGCCGACCAGCGTGAACGGGTCCTGTCCTCGGACTTCTACACCGTCTACGTCTCGGCCGGCCGCCGCTGCGACGGTCTCGTGAACCTCTGGTGTGTCGCTCATCTCAGAAGGCACTTCATCCGCGCGGCGCTGTCCAACCCGACCCAGTTGGAGTACTGGTGGAAGGCTTGGGCGAAGCTGTTCACCGCGCTCTACCTCGCCCACGGCCAGCTACGCACCGCCTTCACCGCCGCCCAGGAGACCCCCGGCCCCACCACCGAGCAGACGCTGGCCGCGGCCTACACCGCCTGGGATGACGCCGCCGGCGCGATCGACCCCGCCCGCCGCACCCAGCAGAAGTCCGTGGGACTGCAGCCGAAGGCGAAGGACGCCCTCGCCACGCTCGAACGCCGATGGCCGGGCATCCTCGCCCACCGGGACCACCCACTTCTGGATCTTGACAGTAGCGCGGCCGAACGCGCCGCCGCGTTCTGGACCGTCATCGGCACCGCCGAGAAACACGGCCTCAACGCCCTGACCTACCTCACCGACTACCTCGACACCTGCGGCCGGCGCGGCGGCAAACCCCCAGACGGCGCCGACCTCGACCGGTTCCTGCCCTGGCGCGCCAACCCCGACGACCTCGAAGCCTGGAAACAACCCCTCCACTAACCCACCCCGGCACGGCGTGACACACCGTCACGCCACCCGCCGCCATGCCCTCACACCACTTCCGAATACATACCACCGAACTGCAGTTCGGCGATGCTGATGACACTGACTGCCAACTCGCCGGAGATGGGGGTGACGTCTGTGGCGACCAGGACACTGGTGTCGAGGACGCCGCGATTCATCGGCCTTCCCAGGGATCCGTGAGGGAACCGTCGACGAGGTTGCGGTCCTGCGGCCAGTCGGTGTCCTCCGGCTGCGCGAAGAGATCAGCCAGATCGTCCCAGCGCCGCCACGTACGCGGACTCACCGGGCCGAGGACGGCTGCTGGCCGGCCACGGTGATGGTGAACCGTTCACCGGCCTGAGCGCGGCGTACCAGGTCGCTGGCGTTCTGCCGGACCTCTCGAAGCCCTATCCCGGCCACCCCCCGGGAGTAGCACTTGTGCTACTCCCGGCCGTCGCGAAGATGAGCCGGGTCGGGTGGCCCGGGGGCGGTCCGGCATGCGTCGATAAAGGTGACCAGTTCATTCACCCGGTCGGACCGGGCGTTGACGGCGCGGTTCACGACCCGGATAAGGTGAGCGTAGGCATCCGTGTGATCGTAGTGGGCGACTTCCCTGATCCGCAGTGCCCATCGCCAGTAGCCGCGGATGGTGTCGGCCAGTGGCATCCGGAAGGTCACAATGACCTCGCGGATTGGCTCCACCACGGCGTCGCCCTCCCGGCGCAGGTACCGCTCGACCACATCCGCCATGAACGCGAAGTGGCGCAACTCGTCGCGGGCGAGTCGA
>NZ_CDXDOS010000196.1:0-6524 GCF_978021245.1 Frankia sp. CoBUL1 | reverse complement strand
GAACCGCTTGATCGAGGGGCATCTGGCCGGACCGGCTGAGGGCTCTTCGCTGGTCCGGCCAGATGCCCCTCGATCAAGCGGTTCATCGCCCGCAGGAAGACCTCCCGCTCCTTGGTGGGAAGCGCCGCCAACGCCTCCTCGTGGACCCGATCGACGATCTCCTGGCTCCGCGCGGCGATCCGCGCGCCCGCCTCGGTGACCGCGATGATCCGAGCCCGCCGGTCCCTGGCGGAGGGCCGACGTTCGGCGAGGCCGGCCTTCTCCAAGGCGTCCACGGTGACCACCATCGTTGTCTTGTCCATGTCGCCGATCTCGGCGAGCTGGATCTGGGTGCGCTCCTCCTCCAGGGCATGCACCAGCACGCAGTGCATGCGTGCGGTGAGACCGATCTCGGCGAGCGCGGCCGCCATCCGGGTCCGCAGGGCATGACCAGCGTGGTCCAGCAGGAACGACAGGTCTGGTCCGGCGCGGGAGGGTGCCATGGCGGTCATGCCCGCAGCCTAACGACTAGGTCCGTCGCGGATTATCCGTAAGCTTGCTGTCGAGTGGTCGGGGTGACCCAGCCGGCCCGGCTGACCGCATAGACGGCATGGGCCTCGTCGTGGAGGAACTCGCTGCGGACGTATGCCATGCCGAGGCGTTCGGCGACCCGGACGGACGCGGTGTTGGCCGGGACGATGGCCGAGACGACCTCGGTGAGGTCGGGGCGCTGGGCGAACACCCAGGTCAGTGCCGCGGTGGCGGCCTCGGTGGCATAGCCGTGCCCCCAGCGGTCCCGGCGCAGGAACCAGACGGCCTCGATGCCCGGCCAGCCGGGTTCGGTCCACAGCCCCGCCTGGCCGAGGAGTTGCCCGCCCGCCTTCTCGACAACCGACCACGGACCTACGCCGGTCAGCACCCAGCAGCCCATGCAGCCGGCCAGGGCATGCCAGACGCCGTCCCGGTCGGTCGGCCGGTGGAAGTAGCGGGTGAACTCGGGATCGGACCAGATCTCGGTGTAGCCGGCGACGTCGTCGTTGTGGATGGGCCGCAGGACGAGCCGGTCCGTCGTGAGAAGGGGAATGATCGTGGTCAGACTCATCGTGTCCGGTAGTTTGCCGGAAGCGTGCGGCATGCCGCCAGAAAGGCGGCGACCGTGGGTTGTGAGGCGGACCGTGGGTTGTGAGGCGGACCGTGGGACCCGCGCGCGAGCCACCGGCTGGACAGCCACGGGTCGTGGCTCTGTTCTGCCTGCTGCACGGAGCCTGACACGACGCCACGTGCTGGGAGCCCCTCGGAGCGCAACTGCGGGCGCGAGGACATCGGGTGGTGGCACCGGACCTGCCGTTGCACGACCCGGCCACGACGTACGAGGAACGCATCCGCCCGGCGTTCGCCGCCCGCCGCCCTCGATGCGGCCATCGTGGCCGCCGGACCCAGGGCGCTCGCGGTACGCCTCTGCCCGCGGCCTGTGCCCCGCAGCCCAGTTCGCCCGGGACGGGCCAGACTATCGCCGGTCGTGTGGACGGCGGCGCCGGGGGCATCCCCCCAACACAGGCCGGTCGTCGGCCAGGTCCGGGACGAACGGCCCTCGTTCCATCGCCCCTCGGAACGAAGGTCGAGGAGCGGCAGGCCGCCAACGATATCGAACCGCCGAGGGTATCGAGATCGAAGGAGATCACGATGATGATCTGGGATGGGCACACCTGGGGCTGGGGCGGCTGGCTGCTGATGTCGTTCAGCATGGTCGTCTTCTGGGGGCTGGTGATCGGGGTACTGGTTGCTCTCCTGCGCGCGGGCCGCGGCGGCGGGCCGGGTACGTCGGCCGAACCGCCCGGCGTGGAACGGCCCGGTACCGAACGGCCCGACGAGCGGTCGGCCGAGCGGATCCTCGCCGAGCGTTACGCCCGCGGTGAGATCGATGAGGCGGAGTACCACCGCCGCCTGGACGTGTTGCGTGAACGGCCCGGCCCGACGGATCTCACCAGGGCCGGCTGACCGTCGGCTGACCGGCGAGATCGGAGAGGGACCGACGGGACCGGGGGAGGGAAGGCGTCGATGAGCCTGAGCAGGCGGCTGGCGTTGGTGTTCCGGGCCAAGGCCAGCAGGATGTTGGACCGCGCCGAGGATCCGCGTGAGGTTCTCGACTATTCCTACGCTCGGCAGCTCGAGCTGCTGGCGCAGGTCCGCCGCGGGGTCGCGGACGTCGCTACCAGCCGGAAGCGGCTGGAGCTCCAGGTCGAACAGCTACGGGCGGCCGCCGAGCGGCTGTCCGGACAGGCCCGCCAGGCGGTCGCCGCGGGCCGCGACGACCTGGCCAGGGAGGCCCTCGGTCGCCGGGCCGGGGTGGCCGCGCAGTTGGAGGATCTGCGGGAGCAGCATGCGTCGCTGCGAGCGGAGGAGGACCGGTTGACGCTGGCGGCGCAGCGGCTGGCGGCCCAGCTCGAGGCGTTCCGGACCAGGAAGGAGACGGTGAAGGCGACGTACACCGCGGCGGAGGCGCAGACGAAGATCGGCGAGGCGCTGGCGGGGGTCTCCGAGGAGATGGGCGACGTCGGCCTGGCAATCCAGCGGGCCGAGGACAGGACCGAGCAGATGCAGGCCAGGGCCGGCGCGATCGACGAACTACTCGCCTCCGGCGCCTTGGAGACGGCGGCCGGTGGCCCGCGCGACGACATCCAGGCCGAGCTGGACCGGCTGTCCGCGGCCGCCGACATCGATCAGGATCTGGCCGAGATCAAAAGCGCCATGCCCGCGCGGGCGATTGGCGGCCGCCCGCCGGCCGACGCCGCTCGACCGGAGGAGCGGCCGTGATCGTGCGCATTCTGGGTGAGGGCCAGTTCGACCTGCCCGCAACCGACCTGGAGGCCCTCAACGAGCTGGATGACGTGCTGCTGACGGCCGTCGAGGCCGGTGACGAGCCGGCGTTCCAGGAAGCCTTGACGAGGCTGCTCGAACGGGTCCGGACCCGCGGCCGCGCGGTGCCGGCGGACCGGCTGGAGCCATCGGAGCTGGTGCTGCCGCGCGCCGACACCGGGCTGGCGGAGGTCCGCGGACTGCTCGGCGACGAAGGCCTGATTCCCGGCTCCTGATTTCTGGCGGCCGAGCCCCGACCGACGAGGTGACGATGGTGAGGTGACGATGGTGATGACGCGTGCGCCGCGGCGGTTCGCCCTAGACCGGGGACTGTCGGCCCGGATGGTGCTGACCGTCTTCCTGCTCGGGTTGGTCTACGTCGCCTTCATCGCCGTCCTGATCGCCGTCGGGGTGTCACCGGTCCTGGTCGTCGCGATCGCCGGCGGGCTGCTCGCCGCCCAGTACTGGTTCTCGGACCGCATCGCGCTGTACGCGACCGGTGGGCGCATCGTCAGCCCGGCGCAGGAGCCGCGGCTGCACGGCGTCGTGGATCGGCTCTGCGCGCTGTCCGACCTACCGAAGCCCGTGGTGGCGGTCGCGGACACCGACCTGCCGAACGCGTTCGCCACCGGCCGGACCCCGAAACGCGCCGTCGTCTGCGTGACGACCGGGCTGCTGCGCAGGCTGGAGGTCGACGAGCTGGAGGGGGTGCTGTCCCACGAGCTGTCCCACGTCGCGCACCGGGACGTGGCCGTCATGACCGTCGCGTCGTTTCTCGGGGTGCTCGCCGGTCTGGTCGCCCGATTCGGTCTCTACTCCGGGATGGCCGGCGGCTTCGGCCGGTCCGACGGCGGTGACGGCGGTGACGGCGGTGACGATGACGAGGACAGCGGCGCCCTCGTCGTGCTCGTCGTTGTGGTCGTCTCCGCCGCCGTCTACGCGCTGTCGTTCCTGCTGACCAGGGCGCTGTCGCGGTACCGGGAGCTCGCCGCCGACCGGTCCGGGGCGATCCTCACCGGCCAGCCGGCCGCGCTCGCCGCCGCGCTCACCAAGGTCACCGGCGAGATCTCCCGGATCCCGACCCGCGACCTGCGAGCCGCCGAACCGTTCAACGCCTTCTTCTTCGCTCCCGCGCTGGCGAACGGCGTCAGCCTGTCCTCGTTGTTCTCGACCCATCCGCCGCTGGATGCCCGCCTGGCCCAGCTTGCCCGGCTGGCCGCCCAGTTCGGTGAGCCCGGGTAGTTCGGTGACCCCGGGTAGAAAGCAGGCCGGATCATGCGGATCCTCGACGTGCTTCTCGGCCGGACCCGGCCCGTCCCGCCGGACCTCGACCGGCTGTTCACGCTCCCAGCCGCCGCCGTCACCCTGCAGGCCGCCAGCTCATGGCGACCGACCGGGGCCGGAGCGGTCTGTGTCAAACTCGCGTCAGGCGGCGCGTTCACCGGGGCAGCGCAGGAGATCGACCGGCTGCTGAGCATGGACGGCGGCCGGTACGAGCGGCGCACGGACAGCTTCGGGTACAGCTGGCTGCTGCGACGGACCGGCGAGCAGGACCTCGCTGGCCTGGTCACCGACCTGCACGCGGCGAATGCCACGGTGCGCGACGCCGGCTTCGGCCCGGCACTGCTGTGCACCGTCGTCGGGTTCACCGACGGCAGCAGGCCGATGGGGCTGATCTACCTCTACAAGCGCGGCGCCTGGTACCCGTTCGTGCCGGCCGGTGACCAGCGCCGGGACAATCCGGCCGAGCTGGAGGTACGGGAGATGCTGGCGGGTGAGCTCCCGATCGAACCGGACCTGTCCCGTTGGTTTCCCCTGTGGGGAGCGCCCGGCATCGACGCGCCGGGTCGCGACCCCGACACGCACGGGTGACCTCGTCGACTTTTCGCCCGGTCAGGATCGGTGCGCATAGGCTGCCTGCGCGTGTTCAAAGCGGTGCTCGGTGGTGTGGGCGGTGTCGGCGGCGGCGGCCGTGGCCAGGACGAGCGCGGCGAGGGCAACGGCCAGGGCGGGGCGTGGTTTGGGAGGCGGGTCCAGCAGCGCCCGCGCCCGGTGGGTGAGGTCGGTGTGCACGGCGCCGAGTGCCGAGGTCGGAGTGGTCGGCATGCCGGTGCGGGCGAGGCCGGCGCGGGCCAAGGCCCGGGCGACCACAGCGCGATCTTCGGTGACAGCGGCGGCGTCTTCGTCGGCCCAGCGTTCGACGGCGAGGCGCACGGCGGCGGCGGGTGTCCGCAGCAGCGGGTTGGCGGCGGCGAGGTCGGCGAGCTGGGTGTAGGCGTGGTGGCGGTGGTGCAGGTGGGAGCGTTCATGGGCGAGTAGCACGCGGCGTTCGTCGGCGGGCAGCGCGCGCAGCATGGCGGTGGACACCACGATCCGGCCGGTCAGTCCGGGCAGCGTGTAGGCGTCGGGGTGGTCGTCCTCGACGATGACGAGGCCGGTAGGCGACGGTCCGAGCCGCCGGCAGGTGAGTTCCGCGGCGGCGAGGTCCTGGCCGAGGGCGGCGGCGCGGCGGGCGGCGGCGGTGAGCAGCCCGACGACGACGGCGGCCGGCACCAGCCCGGCCGCGGCGGGTAGCGGGTCGTGGCCGCGGATCATGGTGGCCGACCAGTGCCCGACCGCGGTGAGCGGGGGCAGCGGGGCGAGCAGGGTGAAGGCGGCGACGGCCAGGACGAATCCGGTGGCCAACGCGGTGACCAGACAGGCCAGGGTCAGCAGCCGGGTGGCGGCGGCGGGCGGCAACCGCCGGCCGAGCCAGCCGCCGCTGACGGCCAGCAGCAGGTTCGTGGCCAACGGGATCAGCGCGACGGCCGTCATAGCCCCTGCCCGCCGTCCGTCTCTGACTGCGGGTGGTGGCTGGCGAGGATGTCGGCGAGGAGCTGTTCGTCTTCGGGACGCAGATCCGCGACGAAGCGGGCCAGGGCTTCAGCCCGGTTGGCGCCAGCGCGGAGCAGGCGGGTCATCTGGCGGGCGGTGAGTGCGGCGTCGAGGGTTTCCGGTTCGGCGGCCAGCGTGTAGGCGTAGGAGCGGCCGGCGGGCTGCCGGGTGAGTGCACCCTTGTCGTGCAGCCGGGCCAGCGTGGTCATCACGGTGGTGTAGGCCAGCGGCTCGCCGAGTTCGGCGAGCGTCTCGGTCGGGGTGAGCGGCCGGCCGGCCGCCGCGATCGCGGCGAGCACCTCTCGTTCGAGCGCTCCCGGCTCCCGCCGCTTCGCCATCCGTTGCCCTCCTCACGGCTGTCGCCCGCGGCTGTCGCTTGCGGCCACTCACTACTATCGCGTTGATAGTACGAACGGTCGAGTGGTACGGGCTTGCCCTGGCCCGCTGTCGACCATCCGCGTAGCGGGCCTCTCGGTGGCAGTGGATCGGTCTCCACCCGGCCCGGCCCTTGCCGCCTGCCGCGCACCCGTGCGTCTACTATTCATCGAGTAGTAGATATCTTGAGGGAGGGACGTATGGCGGCTGGCGTACCGGCGGTGGAGGCTACCGGCCTGGTGAAACGCTTCGGCGGTCTCACTGCGGTGGATCATGTTGATCTGCGGGTGGACGTCGGGGAGGTCTACGGCATCCTCGGCCCGAACGGCGCCGGGAAGACGACGTTCCTGCGGATGCTGTTCGGGTTGATCCGCCCGGACGCCGGGGTGTTGCGGCTGTTCGGCCGCAGTTGGGTCCAGGCCGGCCCGGCGACATTGGAC
>NZ_CDXDOS010000195.1:0-6538 GCF_978021245.1 Frankia sp. CoBUL1 | reverse complement strand
AGCCCTGGGTATTAACCGGCTTGCGGTGACTTTGAGTTAAGCCGCTGAGAGGGTGGGGCCTCTCAGGTGGGCAGCCAGGGGCGGCCCTCAGCGAGGTCGGCAAGTAGAGAGAACAGGAACCACCCCGCACACAGAGAACTTGACAGAGAACTTGACAGCACCCACCAGAGAACTTGTCAGCACCTGCGGGCATCGGATGACGGGGTGCTGTCACACCCCGGCCAGCCGGTTCCCGTCGCACAACTACCACTGCGGCTACCTGCGCGCCAACTACGGCACCGGCGGGCTGTGTCAGCACCTCGCCGGCCCGGCGCTCGACCGCTACGTGACTGCCCAGCTGCCCGGCGCCACTACCAGCTTGCCGAACCAGAAAACCGGCTGGTCACCCGCCAGCTGGAAACCGGCTGGGAGACGGCCCTGGCCAACCCCGGCCCCGGCCGGACACGATCCCCGAAATCCCGAAATCCCGAAATCCCACAGGCACAGGCCTCACCAGCCGGCCAGAACCCCGGACCGGCCCACCAGACGACCCCAGCCGAACCGCTCAACAAGACGACCTAACACACCCGATAGCCAATCGATTGCCGATCATGGAAAACGCGAAAGTCGAGTGGCATCGGGCGCCGATGATCGGTGCTTACCCGGGTAGCTGCCGCCAGATTTCGCGCCAGCGGGTGTCGGACAGGGAAGCCGGATCGGCGCCCTCGGCACGGACTGTGCCCTCGACGGCGGCCAGCCGGTCCCGGAAGCGACGGGCGGTCGCCCGAAGGGCCCGCTCCGGATCGACGGAGGCCATCCGGGCGAGCGCGACGGCGGCAAAGAGCAGATCACCGATCAGGTCGTCCCCCGCCGTGCCCGACCGGGCCAGTACGGCGGCCATGGCGGCGATCTCGGTGACCCGATCGCCCGCGTGGGTCACACCCCCAGCGGCCGTCCCGGTCAGCGCGAGATCCGCCGGGACGCCGATGCCGGCAGCCCGCTTCAGCAGCTTGGCCGCGAGGGACAACGCCGGTTGGGAGAGTGGGACACCCTCGGTCACCGAGACGCGCCCCTTCTCGACCGCCTTGATCGCGTCCCAGTTGGCGACGACGTTCGCCGGACCGTCCACGACCACGTCACCGAACACGTGCGGATGACGGCGGATCAACTTGGCCACCAGACCGGCCGCGACGTCATCGACGTCCCAGCCGTCGTCGGCGCGCTCGGCTGCGATCCGAGCGTGGAAGAGCACCTGCATCAGCACGTCGCCGAGTTCCTCGCGCAGCTCGGTGAGATCGCCGTCCTCGATCGCCTGATACGCCTCGTACGTCTCCTCGACCAGGTACGGGGCGAGCGAGGTGTGAGTCTGCTCGGCGTCCCAGGGGCAGCCGCCCGGCGACCGCAGGCGGTCCATGACCGCGACGGCGTCCAACAGGCTCGAGCCGGGCAGCTCCCTGGTGGCCACGAGGCTCGTCACTTCGGCCCCGGTCACCCCGTCGGCGCCGGCATCGTTCCGTTCCCCGGAGCCACTCGCCTCGTCGAGGAGGCAGTCGAGGATGCTCGGCGCAAGCGGATCGGGTAGCCAGGCGACCTCGGCCGCCGCGGGATCAGGCAGGGCGGCCCGGATGAGGGTCACCGCGCCGGCCAGACCGCCGGGATCGCCGGGATCGACGATCAGGACGGTCGCACCGGCCGCCCGCAGCGCGGCGAGCTGAGGATGCGTGGGGCTCGCGGTCAGGACGGGCACCGTGCGCACGACATCCCACGCCCGGGCCGTGAGAATTCCCGGTGCCACCCGGGGGCTGGTGACGACCACGGTGATCCGCATCAACATGTCGCCGTCCGCTCAGGATTGGGTGGTCAGGTCCAGGATCGGCGTGGGCGCGGGCTTGCTGGCGATCGAGCCCTCAGCGGCGACCACGGCGAACTGCTTCGTGTCCCAGGTACCAAATCGTGGGTTTATCGAGATGGGATCCCGGGACTCGGCCTGCGCGAGTAGCGGACGCACCTTCGTCGCCCGTTTGTCCGCCACCAGGAACCGAGCCAGGTAGGGCTTGGCCTGCCGGTAGCTGAGAGGGATCTTCCCGATCTGATCGACGATGCTGTCGTACTGGGCGCGGGTGTCCGCGTCGGAGGCGAGGACACCCGGACTGATCTTGTCCCCGAGCGCCGACTCGAACGCTCCCGAGCGGACGATCGTCGCCACGTCCTGCTGGGCGAAGCCTGCCGCGGCGGCTCGCTGCTCGAACGCCTTCACGCTGCCGAACTGCAGGATCGCGTACGCCTGGTAGTAGGACGCGATGTCCTGGCCGGTCAGCGAGATCCCCAGCCGCTTCGCCTCACCGGAGATCAATTCGAGCTGCACGAGCGTGGTCAGGGTTCGTCGCTGGAGTTCACCCCGGTTGAGACTCTGCGACGCCGACTGCGAGGTCTGCGGGATCGGTACCGTCTGCGCGGCCTTGAGCCCGCGGTCGACGATGCCGCGCAGCTGGGAGGTCCCGATGGTCTGCGAACCGACCTGGGCGGCGGCCCCGGCATGGGTCGTGCACCCGGTACCGACGAGCACGAGGAGCCCGACACCGGCGAGGAGACGGGAAAGCTTCACGAGCCGAGACGGTATCCGCTCAGCGTGGCGTACGGTACGGCGCCCTACGCCAGGAGTCAGATCGAGGCCGCCGCGGCGGCGACCGAGTCGCCCGCGACCGCATGCAGGAGCTGGCCGACCCAGGCGAGCAGAGCCCGGTCCCGCAACGGCCGGGAACCGATGCGCCCCGTCTCGGTCGGCGCGGGAACGAGTACGGTCCGCACCGCCGGTTTGACCACGGCGCCCCGGTAGAGCCGGGTCAGCCGGAGTGTCTGACTCTCCCGCAGCTCCAGCGGAGCGAACCGGATCTGGCGACCGGCGGTGATGATCTCCGTGACGCCGAAGCGCCGGGCAAGCGCCCGCAGGCCCGCGACGGCCAGCAGGTTCTCGACCGGTTCGGGCAGCGGACCGAACCGGTCCACGAGCTCGCCACGCACCTCGTCGATGTCGGCGTCCGTGGCGGCGCCGGCCAGCCGCCGGTAGGCGTCCAGCCGCAGCCGCTCGCTCGGCACGTAGTCGTGCGGCAGGCTCGCGTCGACCGGCAGCTCGACCTTGACCTCCGGGGGCTTCTCGATCCCCTCCTTGCGGTACTCGGCCACCGCTTCGCCGACCATCCGCACGTACATGTCGAACCCGACCGAGGCGATGTGCCCGGACTGCTCGCCGCCGAGCAGGTTGCCCGCTCCCCGGATCTCCAGGTCCTTCATGGCTACGGCCATTCCGGCACCAAGGTCGTTGTGCTGGGCGATCGTGGCGAGCCGGTCGTGGGCGGTCTCGGTCAGCGGCTTGTCCGGCGGGTAGAGGAAGTAGGCGTACGCCCGGTCCCGGCCCCGCCCGACCCGGCCGCGCAGCTGGTGCAGCTGGGACAAGCCGAACACGTCGGCCCGCTCGACGATGAGGGTGTTGGCGTTGGAGATGTCCAGGCCCGACTCCACGATCGTCGTGCAGACCAGCACGTCGAACTTCTTCTCCCAGAAGGAGACCATGACCTGCTCAAGCGCGTCCTCGTGCAGCTGGCCGTGGGCGGTGGCGATCCGCGCCTCGGGAACAAGATCGCGCAGCCGGGCGGCGGCCCGGTCGATCGTCTCCACCCGGTTGTGGATGAAGAAGACCTGCCCCTCGCGCAGCAGCTCCCGGCGGATCGCCGCGGCCACCTGACGGGCGTCGTAGGCGGCGACCGAGGTCAGCACCGGGTGCCGCTCCTCGGGCGGAGTGTCGATGGTCGACAGCTCCCGGATACCGGTGATCGACATCTCCAGCGTGCGGGGGATCGGTGTGGCGCTCATCGTGAGCACGTCCACCGCCGTGCGCATCTTCTTGAGCTGCTCTTTGTGCTCGACACCGAAGCGCTGCTCCTCGTCGACGATCACCAGGCCGAGATCCTTGAAGCGGTTCTCCCCGGACAGCAGCCGGTGGGTGCCGATGACCACGTCGACACTGCCGGTAGCGAGCCCCTCCTGCACCGCCTTGTGTTCGGCGGGCGAGTTGAACCGGCTCATCGCCTTCACCACCACCGGGAATGCGGCGTAACGCTCGGAGAAGGTCTGGAAGTGCTGCTGGACCAGCAGCGTCGTGGGCACCAGCACCGCGACCTGCTTGCCGTCCTGCACCGCCTTGAACGCGGCCCGCACCGCGATCTCGGTCTTGCCGTAGCCGACGTCGCCGCAGATTACCCGGTCCATCGGGACCGGCTCCTCCATGTCGGCCTTGACCTCGTCGATGGCGGAGAGCTGATCGGGTGTCTCTCGGAACGGGAAGGCGTCCTCCAGCTCACGCTGCCAGGGACTGTCGGGAGCGAAGGCATGCCCGGGAGCAGCCATCCGGGCGCTGTAGAGCCGGATCAGCTCACCGGCGATCTCCTTGACGGCCCTGCGGGCCCGACTCTTGCGCTTGGCCCAGTCGGCGCCGCCGATGCGGTCCAGGCTCGGCGCGTCACCCCCGACATACCGGGTGATCTGTTCAAGCTGGTCGGTCGGCACATACAGTCGGTCGCCCCGGGCGTATTCCAGCAGAAGGTACTCCCGCTTGGCGCCCGCGACGGTCCTGGTGACCATCTCGACGTAGCGGCCGACGCCGTGCGCGTCGTGGACCACCATGTCCCCGGGGAGCAGGGCGAGCGGATCGATGCCCTTGCGCCGCCGGCTCGGCATGCGCCGCATGTCCTTCGTGCTCACCCCGCGGGCACCCGCGATGTCGCTTTCAGTAAGAACGGCGAGGCGCAAAGTATCGCTGGTGAAGCCGGTGGCGAGCCGACCGCAGGTGACCATGGCGACGCCCGGAGTGAGGGTGGCCTCCTCGGCGAGGCCGGCGCCCAGGTCGGCGTCGCGCAGCATCTCCACCAGGCGCTGCGCCGGACCGTGTCCCTCGGTGACCAGCAGCACTCGCCAGGACTCGGCGAGCCAGCCCTTGACGTCGGCGATGACCGCCGCGGTGTCCCCGTGGTAGATCGGCGCGGGCCGGAGGCTGGCGACCACCGTGTTGTCGCCGTAGTTGTCGCCGTACTCGGTCCCGTCGTAGGCGGCGCCCGTCAGCCCGGTGCCCGCCGGTTCCCGGTCGCTGCCTGCCGGGGTCGACATGAAGGGAGTGACCGACCACCACGGCAGGCCGAGATCCTCGGCACGCTCGCGGACCTCGATGATCGATCGGTAGGCGGCCGCGCCGAGATCGATCGGCGCGCCGCCACCCAGCGCCGCGACGCTCCACGACGCGTCGAGGAACTCCTGGCTCGTGCGCACCAGTTCACTCGCCCGCGAACGGACCCGTTCGGGATCGCAGACCAGCACGTGGGTGCCGGCCGGCAGATCGTCCAGGAGTAGTGACATGGCGTCGACGAGTACCGGGGCGAGCGCCTCCATCCCCTCCACAGGGATGCCATCGGCGATCTTGTCGAGCAGGTCCAGCAGCTCCGGGTGGCGCGTCGCGAGGTCCGCAGCCCGCGCCCGCACCTGCGCGGTCAGTAGCAGTTCGCTGCACGGCGGCGCGAACAGGACACGGCCACCACCGGTCGCGCCATCATCCTCCGGTAGCGCCCGCTGGTCCGCCACGGAGAACCGGCGGATATCCTCGACTTCGTCGCCGAAGAACTCGACCCGCAGCGGATGCTCCTCGGTGGGCGGGAAGACGTCGAGGATGCCGCCGCGCACGGCGATCTCGCCGCGCCGCTCGACCAGGTCCACCCGATGATAAGCGATGTCCACCAGCCGCGTCACCACGCCGTCGAGGTCGGCCGTATCGCCCTCGGCGAGGGTGACCGGTGCGAGCTCGCCGAGCCCGGCCACCTGGGGTTGCAACACCGCACGGATCGACGCGACCACGATCCGCAGTGGCGGCCGACCGGTGCTCGCCGGATGCACGAGCCGGCGCAGCACGGCGAGGCGCTGCCCGACCGTGTCAGCCCGGGGGGACAGCCGCTCGTGAGGCAGGGTCTCCCAGCTCGGGAAGACCGCGACCACACCGGGACCGAGCAGGCTGCCGAGCGCCGACGCCAGATCCTCGGCCTCCCGGCCGGTAGCCACGACAGCGAGGACCGGCCGGTCGGCCCCGACCGCCAGGGCCGCGGCGGCGAAGGGCCGCAACGCCGCGGGACCAGCGAGGTCGAGGACCGGTTCACCGACCGCGCCGATCGCCCGGCCCAGGGCAGGGTCCCCGCCGGGACGGGCGATCAGCGCGTCGAGCAACGGCGCGAGGGTCATGGGGTGCGTCCCTGTGCCTCTCGGTTGGTTGGGATCCGATGGTTGGGATCCGACGACGTGACACGGCGAGGCCGATCCGGCCCCGATCTACCGTCCGGCCCGGCCCCGCTCCACACGACGCTTCCGCCCGGCGATGCCCCGGTCCGCAGGCGTCGGCAGCGGGTCAACCTCGATACCCAATCGATCTTGATGCCGGGCCGACCCTAATACGGGTCAACCTTGATACCGGATCGACCTCGATCGGCTCAACCCTGTCGGCACAGACGATATGTCCAGCCTACGG
>NZ_CDXDOS010000194.1:0-6543 GCF_978021245.1 Frankia sp. CoBUL1 | reverse complement strand
CCCAAAGGCTTTTACCGGATCCCGTGCCGGTGGTGAGCACATAGCTGCTGCCGTCCCGGGCCGCCTCGATGGCTTCCCGTTGGTGCCGATACAGCGTCAGCGACCGCCTGCCGGGATCGCCGGAATCCCTCTTGACCCGGAAGAATCTGCCGCAGTCGGGGTGCAGCAGACCCGTGCCGACCAGTTCGTCGACCGTGCCGCCGGAGGCGAACGCAGGGTTGAGCGAGATCCACGGGTCAGGCCAGCGGACCTTCGCCGCCCGCTCCTGCTCGAGATAATCTTTGATCTTCTCGTCGCGAACCTCGACGAGGGAGTCGGTGAAGGCCGCATAGTCCTCGATCAGGCTCCGATGAGTCTCGAAGACCTCCACGTACTCCCTGCCCTCCTACCCACCAGGTCCGAACAGTGTCCGGCCAGCACATCCAGGTCAGGCGCGGCGGGCCGGGTGCGTCTGACGTCGTACCCTACGGTGATCGGCGCCCGTCGTCCGGCATGACGGACCGGCTTCTGCTTCTGGTGGATCCGCCGCCCGACCCGGCTTGACCTGATCGCGGCACACCGTGGGCTGTTCCGGTGGGTGTCTGTCCAGAGGCCCCGAGCCCGATTCGTCCTTGTGGACACGCACGGCCACACCGGGAACCTTGCCTATCCAGAGGCTTCGACGTCCCTTTTATCCCTCTGGAAAGGCAAGAGAGGGAGTTGGCTACTCGGCTATTCGAAGCGGGGGGGCTGGCCGGTCGCTTCGAGGACGGACATCCACAGATCACCGGCCGGGTCGACCTGGTTGCGCTGGCTGATCGCGAGCGGGATCGGGATGTGGATGAACCGCCGCCGCCAGCGGCCGACGACCATCTCCGTGCGGCCGGACATCGCGGCGTGCACGGCCGCGTGGGCGAGCCGGATCGTGTAGACGCTGTCGTACGGGTTCGCCGGCACGCTGCGGATCACGTAGCTGGGATCGATGTACTTCAGGTTGAGCTCGATGCCCTCGGCGTCGAAGTACTCCTTGATCCGACGGGAGAGCTCCGGGCCGATGTCGTGCAGCTTGCGGTTCCCGGACGCGTCGGTGCTCTCCGGCTGGCCGACGACAAGCTCCTGGCCGGCACCCTCGGCGACGACGACGACGGCGTGGCCGCGCTCGGCCACCCGGCGACGCACGTAGTTCAGCAGACCGCCGTCGCCCTCCAGCTTGAACGGCAGCTCCGGGATGAGCACCACGTCCGCGTTACTCTTCGCCAGCGTCGCGTAGCAGGCGATGAATCCCGAGTGGCGGCCCATGAGCCGGACCACGCCGAGCCCGCCGGGCGCGGACGTCGCCTCGGCGTGCGCGACCCGGATGGACTCCGCGGCCTTGCCGAAGGCCGTCTGGAAGCCGAAGCTCTGGTCGATGTAGGGGATGTCATTGTCGATCGTCTTCGGGATGCCGACCACGGCGATCTTCTCCCCGCGCGTCTCGGCCTCCCGGGCGATCTGCCCGGCCCCGCGCAGGGTGCCGTCACCGCCGATGACGAACAGGATGTTGATGTTCATCCGGGAGAGGCAGTCGACGATCTCGGCGGGATCCTGCTGGCCGCGGGAACTGCCGAGGATCGTCCCGCCGTCCTCGTCGATGTTGGCGACGCTTTCCGGGGTGAGATCGACGACGTCGTGGCCGTAGCGGGCGATGAAGCCCTGGTACCCGTTGCGGAATCCGCAGATCCGCCGAACCCGGTAGTGCGAGGTCAGCTCCAGCACCAGACCGCGGATCACGTTGTTCAACCCGGGACAGAGCCCACCGCAGGTGACGATGCCCACCCGGGTCTTCGACGGGTCGAAGTAGATCTTCCGGCGCGGCCCGGCCGGCTCGAATCCGGGCAGGTCATCGAGCGCGACACCCCGCGAGGAGATCATCAGGGCGGTGTCGTCGTAGAGGACCTTGTCCGACTCATCGATGTAATGCTGCGTCGTCGGCCGCTCCCCCAGCAGCGGCAGGAGCGGGGAGTCAATCCGGCAGACCCCCAGGGTCTTGACCGCCAGATCGGCATTATCCACCAGTATTGGTGCACCCACCGTTACCCGGCCCTCACGTCTCGATCGGCGCTACATCAGTCTTGGTGACTTCGCTTCATACTTACCTGGACCAGAGGAGCACGGACGCCCCCGATCATCCTAGGTTTCTCCACTCCGAGAGTACCGACCCAAACCACCCACCACGACCCCGTCGACGGGATAACCCGCAACCTGCGGACGGAAACAATGGCTTCATAGGCGCGAAACCGGCGTAACAACCTGCCAACCCCGTCCCGACCTGTCCCGGGCGGACACCTCCGGGCGATGCGGGCAGGCGATGCGGGCAGACCGTCCGAGCCGGATAACCCAGACCAGACCAGATCCAGACCCAGACCCGGATCCAGACCCAGACCCGGATCCGGAAGCCCCGCGACGTCGGCGGCCGCGAAGTCCGGTAGACGGTCAGCTCATGCAGTGACCACCATCGCGCGGCGGCCGAATTTGGGGGAGCCCGTCACGGTCCAGGGACCGCAAACTGTGCTCAGGTCCCCCAGATTCGCCGGCCGGCAGCCGGCAGGTCACCGCGCTCAGGACAGCCCGGCCCGGTGCGCGCGCCGCCAGAAGGCTCCCCCACCGAGCAACAGCGCCGCCAGGACGGCAAGGACGCTGACCTGCCCACCGGTATAGGAAAGCGAGTTCCCGCGGGGATCCGTCCCGGTCCTGTCCGGGGCGGGGGGCCGAGGCGCACCCGTGCCAGCGGACGCTCTGGAGTCCCCATCACCACGGCCGTGGTCCCCGCCACCGTCCCCGTCCCGGCCGCCGTCCCCGTCCTGGCCGCCGTGGCCGAGCGCGAGGTGACCACCGGCCGGACCGCCACCACTGAGATAGTTACCGCTGAGAGCATTACCACTGAGATCATTACCGCTGGCAACGCCGCCGTCGAAAGCACGGAGCGAGACCTGCTCCGGCGCCTCGTCGATGGAACGCGAGCTTTCCGCCACGGAACGCGACGGGCCGTCCGCGGGGCGCGAAGCCGCGACCGGAACCGCGGCCAGCACAACCAGCATGCTCGTGAGCACGGCGGCACCGCCGGAACGCAATCCCATGGTGGCTCTCCCCCAGCAGCCCGACTTGGCGCAGCCCGACCGGACGACGTCGGACCAGACGACGTCGGACGGTACCGATGGTCACTATGCGTGTCCAGAAGACGACAGGATCGACACGCCGACGGTTCGCCGCCCCACGTGCGTCCCTGGTAGTGGATCAGGCGTCGGCCTCGTCCGGCGTAGGTGCGGCCACGGACGGAAACGCGCCGCGCGTCCCCGGGCGGCGGTCCGAGCGGCGGTCCGGGCGGGACAGGCCGGAAGCCGGCGATTGTGTCGGAGACAGGTCGTAAGGTCGATCAGGCGAAGGCGAAGGCGAAGGCGAAGGCGAAGGCGAAGGCGAAGGCGAAGGCGAAGGCGAAGGCGAAGGCGAAGGCGAAGGCGAAGGCGGCAGGTGGCATCGCGCCGCCGCGCCCTGACCCAGCCCGCCAGCCGAGGAGCCCGATGTCCGCTCGTGATCAGGTCCGTGGCCGGTCGCTTCGGCTCCTGGACTACCTGGCCGCGCTCGCCGCCGAACGACGCGGTGCCCCCCGTCGCCAGCTCGCCGAGTACGTCCCCGCTCCGCTCCTTCCGGCTGACGTCCCGTCCCATCCGGGGGTCCGGCTCGGCCCGACAACGCAGCGGGAGAGTTGGCTGGAGGTCGCCCGGGTACTTCAGCCGGCCGCGCCGAGCTGGCCACCCCCGCTCGACCGCTACCTGGCCGGGACGGTGGTGAGCCCGGACGCCCCACCCACCATCCCCGCCCATCTCCTGGACGCGGAGGCCGTCGAGCAGACCGGGGAGCGCGAGCCTCCCGGTGTCCCGGGCGAGGAGCGGGACGCTCCGTCGGGCGCCGTCGCCCTGCTCGACGCCTGGGTGCGTCAGGTGTGGCGGCCGTGGGCGCCCGAGGCACGCGCCGCCCGCGACGCGCGCGCCCTCTACCAGCGCCTGTTCGACCTGCGCCTGCGGCTGCAGCGCGAGGCCGCGACCGTGGAGCTGGCCTGGGGGCACTCGGTGCTGTGCTGGCGGGTCGGCGACGCGACGATCATCCATCCGCTGCTCGTCACCCGCATGGTGCTGACGGTCGATCCGGACTCCGGGGTCATCCGGCTGCATCCCGACGGTCCGGTGAGCCTGGAGACCGAGCCCCTGCACGGCCTCGGCCTGCCCGGTCTGGACGAGATGTCGGCCCTGCGCGACCGGCTGCGGACGGCGCCGGCCGATCCGTGGGACGCCCCGGCCCAGGCCGGGCTGCACCGCCAGATCCTCGCGCCGCTCGGGCTGGACGCCCGCGCGACCACCGGTCCGGTGCCCCCGCCGGGGCCGAGCCCCGTCCTGGTCGACACCTGGGCGGTGTACGTACGGCCGCGGCCGGCCCTGCAGGCGCAGTTCTACGCGGAGCTGCGGACCGCCCTCGCCGAACGGGACCTGCTCCCCGAGGCCATCGCCGCCGTGGTCGCCGACGACAGGCTCGTCGCCGCCGCGCTCGGCGGGGACGATCGGGCCGACGGCACCCTCCCCGAGGGTGCCCACGCCGATCGAGGCCGTGGCCGGCGCGGTCACGACGGCTCCCCCGCGGGGCTCGGTGAACGCCTGCTGATGCCGCTGCCGACGAACGCCGACCAGGAGCGGATCGCCCGGCAGCTCGCGAGCGCCCGCGGAGTCACCGTGCAAGGGCCGCCCGGCACCGGCAAGAGCCACACCATCGCGAACATGATCTGCCACCTCGTGGCGCATGGGCAGCGGGTGCTCGTCACCGCGCAGGACGAACAGGCCCTCGCGGTGCTGCGCGACAAGATCCCGCGGGAGCTGCGCGACCTGACCGTCGCCGTGCTCGGGTCGAGCCGGGCCGACCTCGACGAACTGCGCGCCGCCGTCGTGGAGATCTCCGGGGCGGTCAGCGAGGTCGACCCGGCGCGGGAGACCGCGGCCGTGAAGGCCCTCGCCGAGGAGCTGGACGCCGCCCGCGCCACCGCCCGCGCCCTCGAACTGCGGATGATCGACCTGCTGGCCGGCGAGGCGCGGGAGTTCGACCTGCCGCACGGGCCGGAACGCGCGCCGGAGGTAGCGAGCTGGCTGGCCGAGCGCGCGGAGGAGCTCGGGTTCGTTCCCGACCGGCTCGACCCCACCCGCGCGCTTCCGCTCGGCCCGGCCGAGCTCGCCGAGCTCTACCGGACCGCGCGCGAGATCACCCCCGCCGACGCCCGGGCCGCCGCGGGCAATCTGCCGGGCGGCGCGTCGCTGCCGGGCGCGGTCGCCCTCGGCCGGCTGCACGACGAACTCGACGAGATCCGCGCCGGGCTCGCCAACCTCGAACAGGCCGGCCTGTCCGTCGACGCGCTCGACGCGCTCGACGTCGACGGTGCCGACGGTGCCGACGGCGTCCGTGCCCTGGTCGAGGACACCCGGGCCGCCGCCGACCGGCTGCGCCGGCTGTCGGTCGGCTGGCTCACCACCGCCCGGGCGCAGTGCGCGGCGTCGGGTGAGCAGGCCAGGTTCTGGGCCGACCAGGCCACGGCCCTCGCCGCCGAGGTCGCCGAGCTGCGCCGTCTGACCACCCTCACCTTCGGCCGTTCCATCGAGCTGCCCGCCGGTGACCCGCGGGTCCAGCTGAGGCTGCTCGCCGACCTGCGGGGCCGCTTCGCCACCGGCCGGTGGATCCCCCGCCTCGGCGGACGGGAGCTGCGGGACCTGCACGACGCGGTGCGCGTCGACGGGCTGGCCGCGCGCACGGGGGATGACGTGGCAATCGTCGAGGCAGAGGTGCGCCGCCGTCAGACGCTGGCCGCCGCCGCCCGTCAGGCCGCGATCGCCGCCGCCCTCGGCGGTGAGGCCATCGAGCCCGCGGCACCCGACGTCCTCACCCGGCTCGGCGCGGTCGCCGGCGGCCTCGCCGACGCCGTCGACTGGGAACGCCGGGCGGCACCGGAGCTGTCCGCCCGGCTGCGCGCTGTCTTCCCCGCCGGCCATCCCACCGGCCATCCCGTCACGACGACGCCTTCCGACCCGGAGACGCTTTACCACCTCGCCGGCCTGCTTGCCACGGCGACCGGCCGACGGCGCGAGAAAGAGATCGCCGGCGCGCTCGCCGAGGGAGGCCGTAGCCCGCGGGCCGGCCGGGTGTGGGCCGACCTGCACGAGGCGCTGACCAGGCGGGACCTGGCCACCTGGACGGCGCTGCTCGACGAGAGCGCCCGGCTGGCGGCGCTGCGCCCCGGCGTGGAACGCCGGGACCGGCTGGCGGCCCGGCTGCGCGCGGTCGCGCCACTGTGGACCGACGCCATCCTCACCGGACAGGGTGACCCGTCGAGCTGCGGCGAGGCGGTGCGGGCCAGCGAGGCGTGGCGCTGGCGCCAGGCCCAGACCTGGCTCGACGACCTGCACTCCGACGGCGACCTCACCACGCTCGGCCGTCAGCTCGCCGACGCCTCGCGGCACGTGCGCGCTCTAGCGGGAGTTTCCTAGATAAGTT
>NZ_CDXDOS010000193.1:0-6653 GCF_978021245.1 Frankia sp. CoBUL1 | reverse complement strand
CTAGGAGCGTGTCTCAGTAACGACGCGACGAGAGCTTCCGGTACGCGAACGCGCCTGGCGGTTGTCAGGGGCTCCCTGACAACCCAGGGTGTCAGGGAGCCCCTGACATCCTGGGAGTGCGCTATGAGGGTCTGTTGCGTTGGGGGAAGGCGGGGCATGGTTGACCCTGCCGAACGGGTGATCAGATCGCGAGGGTGAGCTCGGTGAACGCGGCTGTCAGCCGTGCGTGCGGGTCGGTGTCGATCCCGAGTTCGTAGTGGCCGCGGCGGATGTTCTGGACGAAGGCATGCCCTGCGCTGATCGTCTGGGCGGAGCGCAGCCGTTTCAGTCCGCGCATCGGGCGGAGCCCGGCTTTCAACCGGCTGTGATCGGATTCGATCCGGTTGTTCTCCCGCGCGGCATCCACGTGACAGGCTTCGGGTACCAGCTTGTCGAGGATCCGCGGGTAAACGGCGGCCTTGTCGGTGGTGACCTCGACCGGCCGGCGGCCGTGAGACAGCGCCGCGGTGAAGAACCGGCGTGCCGCAGCCTGGTCGCGCCGTGCGCTGGCGAGGACGTCGATGACCTGCCCGTGCTGGTCAACCGCCCTGTACAGGTACGTCCACCGGCCGGCGACCTTGACATACGTCTCGTCGACGAACCACCTGTCCCCGGGCAGGTGCCGGCACGGCCGGGCCGCCTCCACCAGCAAGGGCGTGAAGCGCTGCACCCACCGGTAGACCGTGACGTGGTCGACCTCGGGGCCGCGTTCGGCGAGCAGCTCCTCGACGTCCCGGTAGGACAGGGCGTACCGCAGGTACCAGCGGACAGCGAGGACAATCACCTCAGGTGGGAACCGAAACCCCGCGAACTCCGATGTCGGGACCGGTGGACAGGCACGCCGTCGACGCATCACACGATCATGACCGATCGACAGCCGCGGGACAGCAGACTCCGCCGATGCAACAGAGCCGGCGCGCTCGCGCGGCACGTGGTTGGTCACGGCGCAGGGCGCGCCTCATCGCGTCGCTGCGTTCTCGGGTATGTCGACGGGTCCACCATTGATCTCAACGAATTGTCTTTGGAGGATCAACGCGCTTAGGGGCTGTTGTGCCGCGTGCCTCTCCGGTGGCTCTGGGTGGCGGGGTTAGACTCCGACCGGCGGGCCGTTGTGGGCGAGAGGGGACTGGGATGCCGACGGATTCTTTTGTTCACCTCCATGTGCACACTGAGTATTCGATGCTGGACGGTGCGGCGAAAACGGGCCTGCTTTTCAAGGAAGCGGCGAAGCTGGGGATGCCGGCCGTCGGGATGACCGACCACGGTAACATGTTCGGTGCCTACGAATTTTATCAGGGTGCGAAGTCCGCCGGTGTCAAGCCGGTCATTGGGATCGAGGCGTACCTGGCGCCCGAGTCGCGCCACCACAAGCGGCCTGTCCTGTGGGGGGAACGCTCGCAGCGCGACGTCGACCCTGCGGGTGAGGGCGGTGACGTGTCCGGTGGCGGCGCCTACACCCACATGACGATGCTCGCAGCCAACGCCGCCGGGCTGCGCAACCTGTTCCGGCTGTCGTCGATCGCGTCGATCGAGGGCTACTACCGCAAGCCGCGGATGGACCACGAGCTGGTCTCCCAGTACTCCGAAGGGATCATCGCGACCACGGGCTGTCCGTCAGGTGAGGTGCAGACCCGGCTTCGTCTGGGCCAGTTCGACAAGGCGCTCGCGGCAGCGGCCACCTACCAGGAGGTCTTCGGCGCGGACAACTTCTTCCTGGAGTTGATGGATCACGGTTTGCCGATCGAGCGCAGCGTCCGCCAGGGGCTGCTCGACATCGGCAAGCGGCTGGGACTCCGCCCGTTGGCCACGAACGACTCGCACTATGTGACCGAGGACCAGGCGGGCAGCCACGAGGTGCTGCTGTGCGTCGGCACCGGTAAAAAACTCGACGATCCGACCCGTTTCAAATTCGACGGATCGGGATATTATCTCAAGTCTTCGGAGGAAATGCGCAACTTGTGGGACAGTGAGGTCCCCGGGGCCTGCGACAGCTCTCTGCTTATCGCCGAGCGCGTCGAGTCCTACGACGATGTTTTCAAGTTTGTGGACCGGATGCCGCGCTACCCTGTCCCCGCGGGTGAGACGCAGCTGTCCTGGCTGCGCAAGGAAATCGACCGCGGACTGACGTGGCGCTTCCCTGCGGGCGTGCCCGCCGATGTGGTCGAGCGCGTCGACTACGAGGTCGGCGTGATCGACAAGATGGGTTTCCCGGCTTACTTCCTGGTCGTCGCCGACATCTGCAAGTTCGCGAGAGATCGGGGCATCGGGCTGGGTCCGGGGCGTGGATCGGCGACCGGGTCGATGATCGCCTACATCCTGGGTATAACCGAGCTGAACCCGATCAAGCACGCGCTGATCTTCGAGCGGTTCCTCAACCCGGAGCGGATCAGCCCGCCGGATATCGACCTGGACTTCGACGAACGTCGACGCGGTGAGGTGATCCGCTACATCACCGAGCAGTACGGCGAGGACCGCGTCGCGCAGATCAACACCTTCGGCACCATCAAGGCCAAGGCCGCGATCAAGGACTCGTGCCGGGTGCTGGGTTACGACTACGCCCTCGGTGACAAGATCTCAAAGGCGATGCCGCCGGATGTGATGGGCCAGGGCATCCCGCTGGCCGGGATCTTCGACCCGAACCATGAGCGGTACGGTGAGGCCGCCGAGGTCCGGGCCCAGTACGAGACCGACACCAAGGTTCGGAAGGTCATCGACACCGCGCGGGGGCTGGAGGGGCTCACCCGCGGCACTGGTGTCCACGCCGCCGGGGTCATCCTGTGCTCGGAGCCGCTGCTGGATGTCCTGCCGATCCATCGCCGGGACAACGACGGCGCGATCATCACCGGCTTCCCGTTTCCTCAGTGCGAGGAGATGGGCCTGCTCAAGATGGACTGCCTCGGGCTGCGGAACCTCACCGTCATCGGTGACGCGATCGAAGCCGTCAAGCGCAACCGCGGCGTCGACATCGACCTGTCCACCCTCCCGTTGGAGGACGCCAAGACGTACGAGCTGCTGGCCCGCGGGGACACGCTCGGGGTGTTCCAGCTCGACGGCGGGCCGATGCGGAACCTGCTGCGCCTGATGGCACCGACGAAGTTCGGCGACATCGCCGCCGTGCTCGCGCTCTACCGGCCCGGACCGATGGCGGCCAACAGCCACATCGAGTACGCAGACCGCAAGAACGGCCGCAAGGAGATCCTCCCGATCCATCCCGAGCTCGCCGAGGCGCTGGAGCCCATCCTCGGCGAGACCTACCATCTGGTGGTCTACCAGGAGCAGGTCATGGCCATCGCCCGGGAGCTGGCCGGCTACAGCCTTGGCGGCGCCGACCTGCTGCGCCGCGCGATGGGTAAGAAGAAGAAGGAGATCCTGGACAAGGAGTTCGCTCGGTTCTCCGCCGGGATGAAGGAGAGGGGCTACACCGACGCGGCGGTCCAGGCGCTGTGGGACGTACTCGTCCCGTTCTCCGGCTACGGGTTCAACAAGTCCCACACCGCCGGGTACGGCGTCGTGTCGTTCTGGACGGCCTACCTCAAGGCCAACTACCCGGCCGAGTTCATGGCGGCGCTGCTGACGTCCGTCGGTGACGACAAGGACAAGATGGCGGTGTACCTGGCGGAGACCCGCCGGATGGGTATCCAGGTCCTGCCCCCCGACGTCAACGAGTCGGACCTGCGGTTCGGTGCGGTCGGGGACTCGATCCGCTTCGGCCTGGGGGCCGTCCGTAATGTTGGGGAGAACGTCGTCGCCTCGATAGCCGCGGCCCGGCGGAGGAAGGGCGCGTATGAGTCGTTCGCCGACTTCCTGCAGAAGGTCGACATCGGGGTGTGCAACAAGCGCACCATCGACTCGCTGATCAAGGCCGGGGCGTTCGACTCGCTGGGCCATCACCGCCGGGTGCTGGTCAACGTGCACGAGAACGCGATCGACGCGGTGATCATCACGAAGCGGGCCGAGGCCATCGGCCAGTTCGACCTGTTCGGCGACGGGGGCGCCGGCAAGGAGGAGGAGAGCCCGGCGCTAGGACTCGACCTGGACCTGTCCGGCCCCGAATGGCCGAAGAAGGAGCTGCTGGCCCAGGAACGCGACATGCTCGGCCTGTACGTGTCCTCGCATCCGCTGGAGGGTGCCGAGCGGGCGCTGGATCGCCACCGCGACACCCGGATCGTCGACCTCGCCGAGGCCAGCGACGGGACGACCGTACAGATCGCCGGTATCATCAGCAAGATCGATAAGCGGATCAACAAGAACACCGCCAAAGCGTGGGCGATCGTGACCGTCGAGGATCTCGACGCCTCCGTCGAGGTGGTGTTCTTCCCCCAGTCCTACGAGGTCCATTCGTACGCGCTCGTGACCGACGCGGTCATCTCGGTGCGGGGCAGGATCAACGAGCGGGAGGGGTCGGTCTCGCTGTTCGCCCAGGACCTGACGGTGGTCGATGTCGCGACGCACGTGAACGGACCGCTGGTCGTCATCACTCTGCCGTCACACAAGATCACACCACCGCTGGTCGATGACCTCAAACTCGTCCTGACGACCCATCCCGGGACAACTCCGGTGCACCTGCGTCTCGAAGGCCCGCAGAACACGCATCTGCTCCTGCTCGAACTCCAGGTGCAGGCGAGTAGTTCGCTGCTCGGGGACCTCAAGGCCCTGCTGGGTGCCCGAGCGGTCACCGTATGAGCGACCCGTCGCCGGAGGCGGGACAGCCTGCCGAGGTTGTGGGGTGCCAGAAGTCGGCTTGGGCCCGTGAGCTGGGCTGACGCGCTGACGCGGTGGAGCGGGCTGCCGGCATGATGGTCAGCTGTGTCCATCCGCCTGCTCTATCTGGTCTTCGTGCGGGTGTGTGGCTGGCTGGTTCGGCGCTGTTGCGTTACGGGGAAGCTGGGCATGCCAGCGGCCGGTGTGGCTGCCTGTTAGACGGCGGCGGCGGCGGCGAGCTCAGCGAACGCGGCTGCCAGCCTCATCTGCCGGTTGCTGTCGATCCCGAGTTCGTAGTGGCCGCGGCGGATGTTCTGGACCAAGGCGCGTGCGGAATGACCGGGCGCCGGTGACACGCATCGGCGTGTGGAAACTGACAGTGTCGCGGACGGTGAACGCGTGCAGCTCGGCGAATACCTGACGCAGGTGCTCCACCGCACGCAGCCCGCCCGCATGACCGCCGTAGGAGACGAAACCCACGGGCTTCGCCTGCCACTCGGTGTATTTCGCGGATCTGCAGGATCCGCTCTCGCGCCGGGTAGGTGCCCGGAACGGCTCTGTTGCATCGGCGGAGTCCGCTGTCCGGAGGCCGCCGATCAGTCATGATCGAGTGATGCGTCGACGTCGCGTCCGTCCACCGGTTCCGACAATCGACGTCCTCGCCAGCACCTGCCGCGACCAGCCCGCTGCCCGCGGTTTCTTCACCCGCGCGCTGACACATGGTCGGCGACCGGCCGAGGTCACGACCGACAAGGCCTCGGTCTACCCGAGGATTCTCGACGAGCTGCTGCCCGAGGCCTGCCACGTCGACGCCCCTCGGGAGAACAACCGGATCGAAGCCGACCATGGCCGGTTGAAAGCACGGCTCCGGCCGATGCGCGGGCTGAAACGCCTCCGGTCGGTCCAGACGATCAGTTCCGGGCATGCTCTGGTCCAGAACATCCGCCGCGGCCACTACGAACTCGGGATCGACAGCAACCGGCAGATGAGGCTGGCAGCCGCGTTCGCTGAGCTCGCCGCCGCCGTCTGACAGGCAGCCACACCGGCCGCTGGCATGCTCAGCTTCCCCGTAACGCAACAGTGCCTGGCGATCGTCCGTAAGCGACGGCGTCGATGAACGGCCCAGCAGGTTGTCGAGTCCGCTGGCCAGTCGTGGCCGCGTCAGGTAGGCCGCTGTCCGCTGTGCAGGAGGCTCGCGGCGGGTCAGGGGGCGCCGACCGAGGCGATGGTGTCCTGGTAGACGTACCGGACCTTGCCCCGGGGGCGTACAACGTTCGCCTTGGCGAGTGCGTCCCAAGCGCGACGGACGTGCTTGTCGCGGGCCAGGCCGAGCGTCTGACCGTACACGTCGACGATGCGGGGAAGGAGTGGGACTGGGTGTTTCTCGGAGGCGAGCAGACGGAGGTTGTTCGAGATCTCGGCCACCCACTCCCGCCCCAGTCTCTCTGCTTCATCTGCGGCCTGCTGCTCGGGCGACGGGAGGAGCTCGTCGAGGGTGAGTTGCCCCTGTCGCCGGTCTTCATCCTCGGCGAGCTCCTCGCCTCGGCAGGCTGCCCTCCAGTCGGCATTGGCCCCGGAAGCGGCCTCGTTGAACTTCCAGGTCGCGACCGGGCGTTGGTAAAACAGCACCAGGATGAACAGCGGAAGGTGGTGCGGCTTCCGGCGGATCGGAACGCAGAAGGCGCCATGCCCGGTCTGCGCCCGGACTTTCTTGCGGAACTCGTCAACGACGGCGAGGGCGTCCTGGCTCGCGGTGAGAGTCGACCCGCCACCTCGAGAGTCGAGGTAGATCTCGCGCCACCAGTCGCCTCCGAAGAAGCGATCAAGACGTGTGAGGGCTGCCTCCTGGTCAGGGTTACGTGCCTTGTTCGTGAGGAGCCCACCCCGTCGCTGGACGAGCTCGACATTGAGCC
>NZ_CDXDOS010000192.1:0-6667 GCF_978021245.1 Frankia sp. CoBUL1 | reverse complement strand
GGGGAGGGTCTCGAGGAGACGGCGGGGGACCGGGCGGCAGAGCCGGTGCCCGAGCTGCGTCCACTCGTCGTCCTGGCCCGTGACGGGCTCGGCGCGGTGCCTCCGTTCGCCTCGGTGGCCGGCGCGGCGACGTCGCCGACGAGTCCGTTCGTCCGGGCCGCCCGCCGGGGCGAACGGCTGATCGTCGCACTGACAGCGGGCGAGTGGGATCCGCCGGCCGACGTCGAGCGGTGGATCCGCCAGGTGGGGGCCCACACGATGGCTGTCGTACCCGTGGTACGGGTCGGCCACGTCGTCGCCGTACTGAGTGTGACCGCCGTTGCGGATCGACCTCCGTTCACCGAAGCGGATCTGCTCTTGCTGACCGAACTCGCCGCCCGGGTGGGGGTCGTCCTGGACCGGATCGATCGGGGGACCGCAGAGCGCAGCAATGCGCTGGCGCTGCGTGAGGCGTTGCGCGGTTCTCCACCCGCCGTCCCGTCCGGGCTCGAGGTGGCCACCCGTTACCTGCCCGGCGGGGTCGATGACGACGCCGGTAGCGACTGGTTCGACGTGATTGACCTGGGAGCCGGGCGAGTTGCCCTGATGATCGGTGACGTGATGGGCCGAGGGATCCGGGCGACCGCGGTGATGGGGCAGCTGCGCGCAGCGGCCCGCACCTGCGCCCGTCTCGATCTTCCCCCGGCCGAGGTGCTGACGTTGCTGGACGACATCGTCGCGGACCTGCCCGGGGAGGAGATCGCCACCTGCATCTACGCGGTCGTTGAGATCGACAGTGGGGTGCTGACGCTGGCGAGTGCCGGGCACCCGCCGCCCCTGGTCGTCGCGCCGGACGGCTTGGTCTCCAGGCTCTACATGGCGGTGGGATCTCCACTCGGGGTGGCCCGGTCGGACGTGACCGAGTACACGGTGCGACTGGGACGGGGATATCTGATCGCCCTGTTCACCGACGGGCTCGTCCGGGGACGTGCGCGCGACCTCGACGCCGGGGTCTCGCAGCTCGCGGCCGCGCTCGCCCGCGCCAGCGACAGGTTCACCGCGAATCTGGACGACCTGGTCACCGCGGCGTGTGCCGGTCTCGGTCCCGCCGTCGCCCCCGGCCCAGTGGGTTCCGGGACGGTCGACGAGGTGGCGGTCGACGAGGTGGCGGCCGACGAGGTGGCGGCCGATGACGTCGCGCTTCTGTTCGCCCGGTTGCCCGTTGAACCGACGGCCGCGGCGGCCCTCCTGGACGTCACCTTCGACGGTGCGGCGAGCCTGCGCGCCGTGCGGGCTCAGGCCAGGCTCGCGCTGGAGAACGCGCCGCTGGCCTCGGAAGTCGTCGACACCATCGTTCTGGTGCTGTCGGAGTTGGCGAGCAACGCGGTGCGGCACGGTCGCCCACCACTGTCGGTGCGGCTGCGGCTGCTGGGCGACCGGGCCGTCGTGGAGGTCGCCGACGGTGGCGGCCGGGTGCTGCGGCGGCGCCACGCCGCGGCCGAGGATGAGGCCGGCCGCGGGCTCGGCCTGGTCTCCCAGCTCGCCGTTCGGCATGGCATCCGTCCGCTCCCCGACGGGAAGGCCGTGTGGGCCGAGATCGACCTGACCGGGACGACCCCGCCCGAACCGGACTGACGCCATGGCCATGAGGGTCAAGTGCGTGGCCTGTTAGATCTGTCCGATTTACCTCAGTCCGGCGGGTGAATCCGTCCGGACAGCCGGGGCGGGGCTGCCCGGGTGACGGGCTGACCTGCCGGCTACGGCACGAGACGGCCTGATACGGGTGGACCGGCCGTCCCGGCGGCATCAGGAAGTCTGGTGTCGCGTAACGTGAGCTGCATGCCGGACGCGGTGCTGCGCCTCGACAATGTCAATGTCGTGCGAGATGGGTCATACCTGCTCAGGAACGTGTCGTGGGCGGTGTTCCCTGGCCAGCGCTGGGTGGTCCTCGGTCCCAACGGCGCCGGGAAGACGACCCTGCTGCAGGTGGCCTTGGGCCGGCTGTTTCCCACCAGGGGCACGGTCGACCTGCTCGGCGCCCGTCTCGGCAAGGTCAACCTTCTCGATCTACGATACCGGGTGGGTGTCGTCAGCCCGGCGCTGGTGGAGACGCCACCCGCCGACGAGCGGGTACTCGACGCGGTGGTGACCGCCGGCTGGTCCGTGCTGGGCCGCGCCGACGAGGAGTACGACGAGGTCGATCTCACCCGCGCGGCCGGCCTGCTGACCCAGTTCGGGTGCCGTGGACTGGTCGACCGTCGGTTCGGAACCCTCTCCGAGGGAGAGCGCAAGCGCGTGCTCATTGCCCGGGCCCTCATGACCGACCCGGAACTCCTCCTGCTCGACGAGCCCGCCTCCGGGCTCGATCTGGGTGCGCGGGAGGCGTTGATGCGGCGGCTCACCCGCTTCGCGGCCGACCCCATCGCTCCTGTCCTCGTCCTCGTCAGCCACCACGTGGAGGAGATCCCGGTCGGGGTGACTCACGCGTTGCTGGTGCGCGGCGGCCAGGCGCTTGCGGCCGGTCCGGTCGCGCAGGTCCTCACCGCGCAGGCGCTCTCCTCCTGCTTCGGGATTCCGTTGGAGGTCGGCGTGGCGGCCGGTCGCTACACCGCCCGGCTTGCCGCTGGACCGCCTCCCCGGCATCCGGTATCCGCCTCGGTCTGAGCCTGTGCCGCGGGGCTGAGCCTGCGCCGCGGGGTGTTTGTCCGTTCAGGGGCCGATCGGCTGTGACCGGCGTCGGTTGATGGTCGGACGGAGTCGGTCGATGGTCGGATGACCACGATCGGCGGGGTGCGGTGACCTTCCCGACGTGATCCGGTCCCGAGTCACCGCTCGGTCCCGGCGTTTCGCGTACGGTCCGGCGGGCCGTCCATCCCCGTCAAGCGGCCTCAGCCCGTCGTAGCGCGCCTTTTCCGGTATCGCCGGTGTGTTTCTTTCGCGGCGGCCGTCGTGCTCCCTCTCCGAGGCTCGTCCGTTCGTGGGCTGGCCGGCGACCCGGACGGACGCTGGCCGCCGGTTGCCCCCGGACCCGTCGCTGGTTGGCCGTCGTTCATCGTTCGTCGAGCAGGTCCCACAACCATCCCGACCGTCGCACACCCGCGCCGAGCGACCTCAGCCGGCCGGCAAGTTGCCGATCCGAGGTGATGACGACCACGGGCGCGACCGCGTCGCGCGCCGCCGCCACGATGGCGTCGTCGCCGTGCCCGGGGGCGTGCACGACGACGATGGTCGGTGCCGCGCGGTCCGCCCTCGCTGGAACGTGGCGGCCCTTCTCGGGCGCGACGTCCGCGGGCCGGATCTTTTCGGGTGTGATCTTTCCGGGCCGTACGGTTCCCTCGGGAACTCCGGCCCGCGCCGCACCCTCGAGAACGACCACGATCCGCTCGGGCCATTCCGGCCTCGATGATGGCCGTGGGTGCGTGCCGGGACGGGTGATCCGCGCCGAAATAGCGTCGACTAGCCGTCCGGCCGCTCCTGGGCGGTCCCGCCACCACCCGTCGGGCCGGGAGCCAATCACGTTGGCACCGTCTACCACCCACGTGCGCGGGTACTCGTCCGTGGGTCGGCTCATACCGGCGGCGCCGGAATCAGGGGTACTCATCCGGCGCGGCGATCCCCTTTGGCATTCGTACCGGTCGGTTCCGCTCGCGGCACCACCACCCCAAAGGCGCCGGCGGCTGTTGCCCGCCGTTTGCCGGGCAATCGTCCACGGGAGTCGGTAGACGAACACGATCGGTGTCCCAAGGTCGGAGGACATGGACGCCGCCCGGTCCACGCCTGCCCAACTGTCCGCTTGCGGTCGGCCTTTCGACTGGGAAGGTGTGATTCGCAGAACATGATCATCCCTCTATCATGTGGAGCTTGCTCCCTGTCTTTGGGTTCCGCACTCCGACTGCCAGGGCGGCGTGCGTTGAGCGCTGACTTCGTCTTCGGCGACCCAAGCCTGCGAGCCCGACGAACCAGGCGTGACAGTTCCCCGCGTTCTCGTGGTAATAATAGACGCGTGAGTTCTGCGGTCCGCTGACCTGAAGGAGAGTGGCATGGCCCAGAAGACCATCGTCTCGTTGATTGACGATCTCAGTGGAGAAGAGGCCGACGAGACCGTCCGGTTCGGACTCGACGGTGCGCAGTATGAGATCGACCTGTCGGAGAAGAACGCCACGAAGTTGCGTGAGTCGTTGGCTTCGTTCGTCACCGCGGCTCGCCGTTCTGGCGGTCGGGCGGCGGGTGGCCGGCGTGGTGTGCGTGCCGCTTCGCGCCGTATCGGCGGAACCGACCGTACCGCCGACATTCGTGAGTGGGCGCGCAGCAACGGTTACACGGTGAGTGACCGGGGGCGTATCGCTTCCAACATCGTCGAGGCGTACGACAAGGCCCACTGATCCTGGTCTTGACTGCTTTTCCGGGGTAGGGACCGGAGCAGTGGAACCCCTTGTAGCGGTAGTGCCCGTGGTATTGGACGACGGGCTGCGCGATCCGGCGGACCGAAGATCGTGTGATCAGGTTTTGCATGGTCAGGTTCCTGCCACACCGACCGGGCCGGTGTGGCAGGAACTATTGGCGTTGCCGCTGACGCAGTCCGTCGCCAGATCTGTTCGTTCCGTCAGTTCGGCAGCTGCCGGGCCATCCAGTTTTCGACGTCTTCCGCGGTTCGCGGAAGTGCGGCGGACATGTTCCGCCTTCCATCCCTGGTGACCAGGATGTCGTCTTCTATCCGGACGCCGATGCCTCGCAGCTCCGGCGGAACCATCAGGTCGTCCGGCTGGAAGTACAGGCCCGGTTCGACCGTCAATACCATGCCCGGTTCCAGCGCCGCGTCGCGATAGGTCTGGTCGCGCGCCTGCGCGCAGTCGTGCACGTCCAATCCGAGCATGTGCGACGTGGAGTGCAGGGTATAGCGGCGATGGACGCCCGCTCCCGGGGAGCGTGGGTCCTCGATCAGCGACTCCTGCGCACTGACCGGCAGGAGCCCCCAGTCGTCGAGAGCCGTGGCGATGACCCGCATGGCGGCCCGGTGCGGCTCCAGGAAGGACGCTCCCGGCCGGACCGCGTCGATCCCGGCCTGCTGGGCGCGAAGAACCACGTCATAGACCTGGCGCTGCACCTCGGTGAACCGTCCGTTGATCGGAAGCGTGCGGGTGACGTCGGCCGTGTAGAGGGAGCGTCCCTCGACCCCCATGTCGAGCAGGGCGAGATCACCGGCGCGTACCGGCCCGTCGTCGCGGACCCAGTGCAGCGTCGTGGCGTGGTGGCCACAGGCGACGATGGAACCGTATCCCACGTCGTTGCCGTCCACCCGGGCCCGCCGCCAGAACGTCCCCTCCAACCATCGTTCTCCGTTGGGCAGGTCCATCGCCCGACCGATTTCTCCCACGCACTCGGTGAAGCCACGCACGGTCGCGGCGATCGCCTCGTCCAATCGGGCGATCTCGAAGTCGTCCTTGAGTAGCCGCAGCTCGGAAAGGGCCTGTGCGAGGGCCAGATCGCGGTCGGTTCCTGGTCCACCCCGGCCGGACCAGCGCAGCACCGAACCATCCACGACCGGATCGACTCCGCGTAGTACCCGGGTGTTTCCCGGTGCCAACCGCGCGAGCGCGTCCGCGAGCTCCGTGAGCGGCCGGCATTCGATCTCCAGCTGTGCCGCGGTCTCCCGAACCCCCGGTCTGGGACCGACCCACAGTTCCCCGTATCGCCGGTCGGTGTAGAAGGCGGAGCTCGACCGGTCGGACCGCCCGGCGACATAGAGCACCGCATCATGCTCACCGGCCGCGTTGGGTAGCAGAACCAACACGGCATCGGGTTCATGGCAGCCGGTCAGCCAGAAGAAGTCGCTTCCGGGACGGAACGGAAAATCTGTGTCGTTTGCCCGTACCCGCAGACCGCCGCTCGGCACCACAAGCGCGTCCGCCGGGAACCGCGAACCCAACAAGGCGCGACGTTTCGCGGTGTAGGGTGCGCAGTCATCGCGGGATGGCACAGCGTCGTCAATCGGCGCCCACCCGGTCGACATAAATCGCCGGAACGCCGCGTGTGGTTCCTCGTCGTGGTTGGCCTGTCCGGGTTCGCGCACGGAATCATCCGATGCCGGAGGTTCACTGGCCCCGGTGGGGACAACGCCCGGCTCGTCGGTCGTGATGAGGTTCGGATCACGCCCGGCCGGCGCGCTCTCGGGCACCCCCGTGCTGGTCGGTGGAGGTGAGCTTTGGTGGGACTGGGCACTCATACCGTTAACGGTAGGCCCCGTTGCGGACGGCGGGTAGCGCGCGAGGCACACCGCCATGCCCGGCGCGTTGGCCGGACTTCTCGTCGTTGGTCCGCCGGGCATTTGGTGCATCGCGCCGCCGCGGTGATGCCGGGCCGATGTGGGCGGTCGCGTCGCGACCTGGGCCCGAACGCCGCTACCCACTTCGCCGCCTTCGGACCCTTCCATGAAGACTGTTCCTCCCACCTCGGGTGAGTTAACGAGGGCACGCAATCGGTTGTGGGAGATCTGGGGGATCCGATCGGTTGTGACCTTCCGTCGTGGACCGTTAACTCATCTGCCGGTCGGCGGGGAAGGCGGGTCCGCGTTGCACGGATCGAGTCGGTCCGGGGGCGGACGTCCTCGGTGTGCCGTAATGCCGGTCCGATAGCCACCGGCATCGTGCGATTCGGGTACTGCACTGCGTGTCGCGAACACCACCGGGTA